>CBDTVF010000388.1:0-3334 GCA_965363775.1 uncultured Gammaproteobacteria bacterium | reverse complement strand
TGCGTAACTTGTTACGCACGGGTTAACCCCAATAAAACGTGCGTAACAAGTTACGCACCCTACGTTCTTGTTTTAAGATTCCGGTAGTGCGGTTACCACCCATCTTAGCGGGCCACCCACCGTGGCTGCATTGAACGGATAACAGGTCAGTAGCGTCAATCTCTCCACACTGTCATCAATCACCAGTTGCTGAATGCGGCTGTCCACGGCTTCCTGCCAACTCACCCGGTAGTCGCGTACTTCTTTGACCGTACGCAGACGCAGCAGGTCGCCGGTTTGCAGGTCTTTCAGAAAACTAAAATGTGTGTCGCGATGACCACTCAGGATGCGGTCTGCAGATTGATCAAGCTGTGTTGTATTGACCAGTGTTGGCCCGAATGCGAGATTGCGGCCTGAGCTTCCTTCCAACACGATTTCGCGCAGTCCGAGGCGTGGAACCTCCAGTATCGCAACGGCTCGTGTATCCGCCCATGGCCAGGGCTTCGCATCCGGCTCACCTTCCAGGGTTCTTAGCCAGGATCGTTCCAACAGGTGCTGGGCGAGTTCTGCCTTTACAGGAATCCAAAGCGCATCAAGCAAAAAAGAGGCGGCTATGAGACTCATCACCGCCAGTACCCAATGACGTCCTGACATATGGAGGAGGCTCATAGCCAAGTGGTCCGCGAGTTCAAAACCAGTCTACGGCAGCTCAGGTTTCTACAGCGATTTTCGTCAGGGGTAAACGACTACCACTGAATAACAGCATGCAAGTTGCCAGCAACAACACAAACATGGAAAGTATCAGTTGTGTCACCCACCCGGTTGCCGTTGCCGGGTAACCTGCGAGTTGTGATGAACTGCCGGCTGGTAATAGCCCTGGAACATCTGCCAAAGCCAACGAATCGCCGCTGTCACGTCTTGGGGTCCTGTCAACGGCAACCATGCTTGTATAGCGGGTTAATAATCCATAATCGAGTGCCAGCCCGGTAACTTCCAGTTGCGTCAACTCGGGGTCGGCACCGAACATCAAGCCGTCTTCAAGAGCCTCGATTTTTTTACGTGCCCAAAGCTTGGCCAGGTTGTCTCCACCGGGTCCGCTGGACGCGGCATCCCAGCCGTTGACATTCAACTCCCAGTTCTGGTCATTGAGTTCACCACACAGGCCTATCATGGTGGGCTCAGCTGGCAGGCGGGCGAGCAACCACAGTGGTTCTCCAGCATACAAATCAGGGATGACTTCGGGGAAATACTCGGCAGCATCACCCCAGTTCACACAGATATTAGTCAGGGCAGGCAACTGGATGCGACCCCAGAGTGCGGACATCTGCGTTTCGACTTCATCCGGCTTTGCTATATGCACGAAGCTTCCCCTGCCAATCTCGGCAGTTTTGCGCATAAACCAGCTATTTGGCGCATGACCGATGGCGACCGTGAACATACGACTGTTACCAAGGTTCTCGGCGACCTTTTGCAGCATTTCATTTTCATTGCCCACGGCACCATCGGTAATGAATACCACTTGGCGCATCAGTTGCGGTAACTCCGGCATGCCAAGGGCCATGTTGAGCGCAGGTGTCATATTGGTGCCACCATTGGCCTTCAGTCGTTTGATAAAGTTTTGTGCAATATAAAGACTGGTTGGTGTCACTGCGATGGACTGGTCAAATAACTGTTCGGTTTCGGAGTTGAATTGCAACAGGTTGAAGTAATCGTCCGGGCCCAGCGAATTCAGAGCATGCAACAGGGCTGCCCTGGCCTGATTCAGCGAGGCACCCTCCATGGAACCGGATGTATCGATGATCAGGATGACTTCCCTAGCCTGTGGGCGGATAGAGTCTGCAAGTGGTGGGGCCAGCATTAACTGGGCATAGACCGAATCACCGTCGTTGAAGGTGGTCAGTGAGACACTCGGGTGAGATTGAAGTGTGGGCGTCCAGCTCAATACAAAATCTCGATCGCTGATTTCATTGGGATTCAGCAATTCGATCTGATAACCATTTTCGACCTGCCGGATGTCCACGTCATGATAGCGACTTTCAATGGCGGCAAACTCAACGGCAGAGACAAGCTTCGCCTGTAGTGTAAGACCATGGCTGTTGCTGGAGGATGACGGGATCAAATAGGGTGTTTGTAATGTCGTGTTCAGTTGTCCACCCGCGGTCTGTTGACCGGGTTCCCACCTGGGAGTGAAGGTCATGGGTAAACGCAGGTGATAACTGAAATCACTGTAGCTGACATTCTGCAGGTAGGCGATGGTGATTTCGATGCTTTCGCCCGGGCCGATATTCGCCAGACGGGTTTCAAACTGATTGCGTCGCTGTTGCTCCACGATGGTGGCGGTCTGGCCTGCATCGCGGGCCTTCTGGTAGGTCCGTCGCGCGCTTTCCTTTTCCTGAATCTCACCCTCGAGCACACGCTCTCCGACCTTGATTCGCATACGATCTACCGCAGCACCTTCCGGCAGTGGAAAACGGTAAATGCCTTCTGCCCAATGACTGCCATTATTGGTAAAGCTCTGGGTGATTTCGACACGACTCACCAGACCGGTAATATCAAGCTGGATAGCGGTGTTGATGGCCAGTTCTGTATATACGCCGGAGTCATTGTTCAGTTGCAGGCCCCACAACTGGTCATCAGCAATTGCGGTCTCGGCTCGAATGACGAGCAGCACCAGTAGTACAAATCCGAGCGTGAGTAGTATGCGATCCTGCCAGCGCATAATACGTCGTGAGCTGTCAAAGTGTCGTTTTCCACCTTCCAGCCTGTTGTTCAGACGGTTGGCCAGATCAGGGTTTTGAACCCATGCCCGTTTCTCAAGTTCATCACGGATGGACCGGTGTTGGCCTGGCATGCTGTTGTCTGTGGATTTGGTGTAATTAGGCATATTCCTGCTCCCCTGGCTGATGTAGCACCTATTAAACAGCTCCGAAATGCATTTGCTGTGATTGATTAGGGACAAGAACAGGCCCGAATAGGGCAAAAATATGGCAATACTCGTGTTGCGGATGCATGTGGGTGTCGGGAAGCCTTAAACTAGGGTTCTCACCGGCCTAGCAACAACGAGGATCCACATGCCAAGACGTATTGCGATTGTTGAAGACGAGATTGCCATTCGTCAGAATTTTGAAGATGCCCTTCGTCGCCAGGGTTACCAGGTGAGCGGTTATGGCGACCGCCAGAGCGCCTTGGCTGCATTCAGTCGCCGTTTGCCCGATCTGGTCATTATTGATGTTGGATTGGGTGATGATGTTGAAGGTGGTTTTGAACTATGCAGGGAACTGAGATCCATGTCACGGGTGTTGCCGATCATGTTCCTGACCGCCCGGGATTCCGACCCGGACGTGATTTCAGGTCT
>CBDTVF010000387.1:0-3336 GCA_965363775.1 uncultured Gammaproteobacteria bacterium | reverse complement strand
TTTTACAGTTTTTATGTGTATTTAGTGTTTGCTGTACTAGTGCGTCTAGATCCACGACAAAAGTGCGCTTCAGAAATTTTGTAAATTAGTATTCTGTATTCCTCTGCGGTGACATAATAATTATATTTCAATTCGGGACTATTTAACATCTATGTCTAATCTAGACACATCATATGCCCAAGCCATTGAACAGGTTATCGAATCCTTACATGTCACGAACCATGGTCTGGATAGTAACAATGTACAGACACGTCAACGGCAATATGGAATGAATACGCTTCCCCGCTCAAAGCCGCCCGGTATTGTAAGCGTATTTCTGCACCAGTTCACCAGCCCGCTGATCTATGTACTATTGGTGGCTGCTTTGGTGTCGTTATTGATTAAAGAATGGTCAGATGCCGGGTTTATAGCCGCCGTGCTACTCGTCAACGCACTGATTGGAACCTTTCAGGAATTTTCGGCACAGCGTGCCGCAGACGCGTTGAATCAACTCGTTACCACTAATGCTCGGGTATTACGCGACGGTGATGCCCGCGATGTCAATGCTGAGGAGCTGGTGCCGGGCGATATCGTATTACTTGAGTCAGGTGACAAGGTGCCGGCTGACTTGCGGCTGATTGCAGAGCATGATCTGGTGATTGATGAGTCACTGCTGACAGGTGAGTCCATTGCCGTGGCCAAAGATGCCAAGCAGGTATTGCATGCAGACAGTGCACTAGGTGACAGGATCAATATGGCCTTTGCCGGAACTTTAATCAGCCGCGGGCGTGGCCGAGGTGTTGTTATCGGTACGGCGCTGAATACAGAGCTTGGCAAGATTGCCTCGGCAGTCATAGGTAAAAAGACCGCAAAGGCCCCTTTGCAGATCAGGATGGAAAAGTTTACACACCGCGTCGCGATGCTGGTTGGCATAGCTGCACTACTGATGGCTGGCGTGGCCTTTTCACGGGGCATGCCGATTGAAGAGGTATTTCTGCTCGCGGTGGCCCTCGCGGTCTCAGCAATACCCGAAGGGCTCCCGGTTGCGCTTACCGTGGCGCTGGCGATTGGTATGCAACGGATGGCGAAACGCAATGTCATTGTTCGACGCTTGATGGCAGTTGAGGCGCTTGGTTCTTGTACATTCATTGCCACCGACAAGACCGGGACGCTGACTGAGAATCGCCTGACAGCTACGCGGCTTGTCTTCCCTATGGAAAATGAATGGAAGATCACGGGAGAAAGTCTGGAACCCAGGGGCGCCATAGTTTCACCTCGCGGTGCTCCGTCCGGGGAATATCAGATACTGCTCATGCAACTTTGCGAAGCAGCGGTACTTGCAAACGAAGGATTTATCGGGCGGCGTGATGGCGGCTGGGTACATAGCGGTGATGCAGTCGAAGTTGCCCTGTTGGTAATGGCGCGCAAGGCCGGCGTCATCCCGGCGGATACACAAAACAGGTTTCCCGAGCTGGATTCGATTCCGTTTGAGTCTGAGCGCCGCTACAGCGCCAGCCTGAACCAGGTTGGGGAAACCAGGCAGGCCTTCGTTAAGGGTGCCGTGGAAAGATTGCTTCCTTTCTGTGAATCAATGGCGGTAGCCGGCGGGGCTGCACCTCTTGATCGCAAAATGATTGAAAGCCAGGCTAATAAACTGGCCATGCGTGGCTATCGGGTCATTGCACTGGCGTCGGCAGAGGTTACAGTCGGAACAGAAGAGTCATTTTCCGAACAGCATTTGCAGGGACTCAAACTACTTGGGTTGGTCGGCATGATTGATCCACTGCGTTCCGAGGCCAGTGCTGCCGTGGCAGCATGTCGTAAAGCAGGCATTGAAGTTGGCATGGTTACGGGAGACCACCCGACAACTGCATTTGCCATTGCTGGAACACTCGGGCTGGTCAATGATCCCCACAAGGTGGTAACAGGCCAGGAACTCAAAAAGGCAAAAGATGATACTGAAATGGACTATCTTACCCGTGATCCGAGGGTTTTCGCACGCGTAGAACCTCAGCAGAAGCTCGATATCGTGAAGTCGTTGCAACGAAACGGGCATTTCGTTGCGGTCAGTGGCGATGGCGCCAATGATGCACCGGCGTTGCGTGCAGCACAGGTCGGTGTTGCCATGGGTAAAAGTGGCAGCGACGTGGCACGCGAAACCGCCGAACTGATCATTACCGACGATAACTTTGCATCCATCGTTGCCGGGGTCGAGGAAGGACGGATCGCCTATGCCAATGTGCGCAAGGTCATCTTTTTATTGATATCCACAGGGGTTGCGGAACTCGTAATGTTCACACTGGCCTTGTTCAGTGGACTGCCCTTGCCACTGCTTGCGGTGCAACTGCTCTGGTTAAACCTGGTGACTAACGGGATTCAGGATGTCGCGCTTGCTTTCGAACCCGGCGAGGGCGATGAATTGCGACACCCTCCCCGATCACCGAGCGAAGCTGTCTTTAACCGGATTATGGTTGAACGGGTAGTTGTGTCTGCGCTGGTAATGGGGGTAACGGCCTACCTGCTGTTCAGCTTCCTGCTACAAAGCGGGTTTGATGTCGACGAAGCGCGCAATGGCACCTTGTTGTTGATGGTATTGTTTGAAAACGTGCACGTATTTAACTGCCGCTCTGAAACGCTTTCAGTATTCCGTCATAATCCCATGCGTAACCCGCTTTTGTTATTCGGTACCGCCGTCGCACAACTGGTGCATATCGGTGCAATGTATACACCCTGGATCAGCGATGTGCTGCATATCCAGCCGGTTTCACTACAGCACTGGACTCAACTGCTTGCGTTGGCGCTTGTATTGCTGGTGGTGATGGAGATTCATAAGGTCATTCGTGGGCGGTGGGGTCTGGAAGAAGGATAGGTATTCATAAATCAACGGTAAGCACTTGGCATAATTTATTTATGGTTTAAGTATGGTCCTAATATTTTTCCATGAGCCTATATTTTCCCCTGTCAAGGCTTAGCCAGGTAGGGTGCGTTCCACGCACCATTAAACTGATGAAACATACTGGTGAATTAGTGTTTTCTAAGCAATACAAAAGGTTACCCTAATGGCAGTTTATTCTATTTACTAACGTTGAAATGTGTTTCAAGAGTGTGTCCATTATCGTGATAAGGATCAGGGTTCGGAGGGGGGCTGTTCTCACTCTTAATATGCACCACGCATGAGAGGTACTAAGAACTAATATGGCTGACTCCAGAGGAAGTGGCCCAAGCAACGCGTATATCTTGTCGTGTAGCTACCTGAGCACCCTGCGCTGGTAGACCTATGAACACATGGTTGGACAGAGTCATTCCGGGTTCAAGCCTGTAACATAATATTCGGGTTAAGTTCGATATTCAGCAGGA
>CBDTVF010000386.1:0-3342 GCA_965363775.1 uncultured Gammaproteobacteria bacterium | reverse complement strand
GTAGTTGTTCTTCCCGGCGGGGGCGGCTTTCATTTCGTATTCGGGTATTTCGAGAGCCTCACCCTGCCACTGGTCCGCCAGTGATGAGAGTGCCGCAATAACCCTTCCGCTATTCACGGCACCCACAACTTGCAGTTTTGCGCCCACCGGTGTCAGCCTGGCTGCGTGCCAGGCTTTCAGATCATCAAGTGTCAGGGCTGTGACCGACTCACGGGTACCACCAAGGGGGATACCATAGGGATGGTTGGCACCGTAAAGCACTCTCCTGAAGGCCTGCCACGACAATGAGCTGGGGTTACCCTCGGCGCTGATGATCTTCGCCTGCGCCTCACGTTTGAGGCGCTCAAATTCCGTCTCATCCCAACGTGGTTGCAGCAGTATTTCTTCCACCAGTGCAATAGTGGCTTCGAGGTTGCGCTCCAGTGTTGTGGCGGTCAGGGTCAATGCTTCCGCACCGGCCCTGAGGCTGATGCTTGCACCCAGCAGGCCGATGGCCTCCTCAAGTTCTGCCGGCGTACGGTTGGCGGTTCCCTGCATGGATAATGACGCCAGCAGTGATGCGGCCCCGCTACGCCCGGGCGCATCCAGCCACTGGCCACCCGGCAACACCAGGCTGAAAGTCACCAACGGTACCTCGCTGTCTTCAATACCGAGCACTTCAATGCCATTATCGAGTGGATACGCCCAGATGTCGGGCACCCTTAAGCTGGGTGGAGCAGACAGTGGTGGCTCAGATCGATCGTATTTTGATGCGGTCTTTTGATAATCGGCTTCCTCACCCTGGCTGACCTCTGCCTCTGCACCTTGTACGACCTGCTCTTCAACCACCGCTGCGAGTTGTGCGCCACTGATGGCGAGTTCCGGTGAGTCTTTTGGAACAAAACTGGTCTGCACGAAGGGTTTGCCACGCAGGTACTTGTTATATACCCGCATAACGTCCTCACTTGTCACAGCCTGCATCAGCTCAATTTCCTTGCTGGCAAACCCCGGGTCGCCTGCGTATTCGTTGTAGCTTGCAAGCTGGAAAGCCTTGTTCAGCACACCAGCAAGACCCTGGTAGAAGCCGGTCTCAAGCTCTGCCTTGATACGGGTTAGCTCGGTTTCAGGGAAACCATTTTCCTCGAACCGGGCCAGCCCTTCAGCAATGGCTGCGGCAACATCATCCAGTGGCTTACCTTCCAGTGCGCGTACCCGCAGGGTGAATTCGCCGGCCAGTTCATCGGATGAATTATTTGCACGCACCTCGGGAGCAAGCTTGTTCTCTTCAACAATGACCTGATAAAGCGGCGCACGCTTGGTTCCGGCCAGCACCCTGCCAAGCACATCCAGTGGATAGCTGTCCGGGTGGTATTGTTCGACGGTGGGGAAAACCATGCGTAATTCCGGCAACTTGGCAAAGTTATCGGGGTACCAGAGTTTTTTGGTCTCAGCGAGAGTAACAGGCATTGGGCCTGTATTTTCCACATCCGGGCCACGACGCATTTCACCGAACCACTGCTCAATCTGGGTCTTGATTAGCTCCGGATCGAAATCACCCGCCACCACCAGGGTCGCGTTGTTGGCACCGTACCAGCGTTCATAAAATCCTTTTACATCATCCAGGGTTGCGTTTTGCAAGTCTTCCAAAGAACCGATCACACTCCACGAGTAGGGGTGTCCCTCGGGGTAGAGATTCTGGCGGATCACGTAACTGGTGTGGCCGTAGGGCGCGTTGTCTACGCGCTGGCGTTTTTCATTTTTGACAACCTGTTTTTCACGCTCCAGTGCCTCTTCGGTGACCGTGTTGATCATGTAGCCCATGCGGTCGGAATCGATCCAGAAAATCTTTTCCAGGGCATCCGTGGGCACCACTTCGTAGTAAATCGTACCGTCGGTCCAGGTGCCGCCATTGCGGCTGCCACCGAGTTCCGCGATGTACTTGCGGTTGGCCCCACGTGGCACATTTTCCGAGTCGTTAAAGGACATGTGCTCAAAGAAGTGTGCAAATCCGGTCCGTCCGGTTTCTTCACGGCTGGAACCGACATGGAAAATCGACGCCACTGCGACCACCGGGTCTGAATGATCGGTGTGCAGGATAACTTCGAGCCCATTATCCAGCGTGTATTTCTCAAATCCAATGGTGAATTCAGGTCCCGTTGCCTTGGCCGTTTCATCAAGTTCCATTGCCTTGACGGTTTCATCAGGTGCCACAGATGTTTCGGCAGCGGGTTTACAGGAGGACAGAACAATGAGGAAAAGGGCGACTAAAAGAACTCGGGGCAGTGCGGACATGTGTTTCTCCGGAAAAAGGGCCGGATGCATTTTCCCATAAACAGAAAGGGTATTCACATGATTTAAACACTATTAAAAGAGCATAACCGTACTTTAATCAGGTATCTGTTTTCCCGTGTTAACCAATGGTTAACCTCAAAGTAAAAGTGTGTATATATTTGAGAACTGAACGCCGGAAATGTTGAACGATATCGCTTGAACAGTTGTGCAGATGCCCTATTATTATTCCTTACATTCTGACAAGACCTTTGGAGGTTCGAACGATGACTGATTTACCGATGGAACTAACGATGTTGTTGTGGGCATCAATCTTATACGTTGCACAAGTCTTAGTTGCTGCACTAGCGGCAGACGTTCAAAATGGTGTGGCCTGGGGTCTGGGTAATCGTGAGGATATTCCTGTCTTACCGGGCTGGGGTGGCCGGGCAAAACGCGCGTATGTGAACATGGGTGAAAACTTACTACCGTTTGCCTGCCTGGTATTGATTGCCCATAGCACGGGCCGACTGGGTGAGTTAAGTGTATTGGGTGCCCAGATCTTCCTCGTTAGCCGTTTGCTATACGCAATACTGTACATGGCCGGTATAAAAGTATTGCGTTCCCTGGCTTACTTTGGAGGCCTGGCAGGAATGGTGCTGATTGTGATTCAGATTATGTAGATTTAATGATGTGGTAGGCTGCTTTACAGCTTCGCGACGTCGACCCCGCTGGATTTGGCTGCACCCGCTGCCATGGCCGACAGGAATCTTGAACGCAGCGTATCAGTCATCAGCGCCTTTTTGACCGGGGACAATCGCAGGAAACCACCCACGATGCCCCGCATCGCCTTGTGGGACAAGCTACCCGGATCGTCAAACAACTGGTTTTGTAGGGTTCCGCGTTCGAGGCTTTGGAGGATTACGCGCTCAAAAGTATTCTCAGGGTGAATGACTTGCTGCTGTCGTGTGTGCATTTTGATTGCGTCCGGGTCACACACAAGGCTGCAAACCCCACAACCGATGCAGGCATCCTCATCGATCAGGGGCAGGAACATCCTTTTGCGGGTCGTTTTTTTCGGTTCGGGAATCAATG
>CBDTVF010000385.1:0-3342 GCA_965363775.1 uncultured Gammaproteobacteria bacterium | reverse complement strand
ATTCGTTGTTTTTCGTGGGTAACGAGTTACCCACCCTACGATTGCAGTACCCGCAAATTCTTGAATAGATTCAAAGCTTCGGGGTTCGCTAATGCATCGGCGTTTTTGACCTCTCTGCCGTGAACGACATTACGAACTGCTAACTCGACAATTTTTCCGCTGACAGTGCGTGGAATATCACTCACCTGGACAATACGTGCCGGCACGTGCCTTGGAGTGGCATTGTCGCGGATGACCTTTCGGATCCTGGTCTGTAAATCATCATCCAGTATCAAGTCTTCACGTAAACTCACAAAAAGAACCACCCGTACATCATCGCCCCAATCCTGGCCAATACAGATGCTCTCAAGGACTTCATCCAGGCTTTCAACCTGTCGGTAAATCTCGGCGGTACCAATACGTACACCAGCGGGGTTCAGGGTGGCGTCTGAGCGACCGAAAATCACCATGCCACCATGCCCGGTGATCCTGGCAAAGTCGCCATGTGCCCATATATCCGGGTACTTCTCAAAATAGGCAGCGTGATATTTGCTACCATCCGGGTCATCCCAGAAATAAACCGGCATACATGGAAAGGACTGCACGCAACATAGCTCGCCGGTTTCATTGACATCGGCATAGCTGCCATCATCGCGGCATATTTCGACGGCCATTCCGAGGCCCAGGCACTGAATTTCACCGCGGTAAACCGGTAGGGTAGGGCTGCCCGATGCAAAACAGGAAACGATGTCTGTGCCCCCGGCGATGGAAGACAGGCATAAATCGGATTTTATATCCCTGTAAACGTAGTCAAAACTCTCGGGTGCCAATGGCGAACCGGTCGATAAGATCGTTTTCAAAGAAGCTAACGAATGTGATTCACGAGGTGTAATTCCGGCTTTCTGCCAGGCAGAAATGGTCTTGGCGCCGGTACCGAACACGGTAATCTTATTTGTATCTATGAGGTCAAACATCGCAGCGGGGTCTGGATAAAATGGTGAGCCTTCATACAGTACCAGGCTCGCACCGGTGGCCAGACCGTTGACCATCCAGTTCCACATCATCCAGCCACAGGTCGTGTAGTAACAAAGACGATCGCTGCGTTTCAGATCGATATGCAATATGTGCTCTTTTAAAAGCTGTAACAGGGTGCCGCCAGCGCCGTGGGTGATGCATTTGGGTACACCGGTGGTACCGGATGAGTACAAAACATAGACCGGGTGGTTAAAGGGCAAACGGGTGAATTCAACTTCGGTCACATCTGATTGGGTAAAAGTTTCCAGCAGCTCTGCGTTGGCCAAGCCACCCAGATCAGGATTCGGGTCGACATAAGGTGTGACCACGATCTTCAGGATACTGCCGATGCGTTTCTGAATTTCCTGTACTTTCGCAAGGCAATTGTGCTGCTTTCCGTTATACGTGTAAGCAGCAGCACAAAACAGTACTTTGGGTTTGATCTGACCGAGCCTGTCAACCACACCATTGATACCAAAGTCAGGCGAACAGGATGACCAGATAGCACCGATACTGGTGGCGGCCAGCATCGCAATAATCGTTTCAGGTAAATTCGGCATATATCCCGCAACACAATCGCCGGGTCGAATACCGCACTCACGCAAGGCAGCGCTCACACCTGCTACCTGCCGGTACAACTGCCTGTAAGTCAGTTCAGAGGTGACCCCGGTTTCCGATGTAAATATTAATGCAGGCCGCTCATCCCGGTAGCGCAGCAAATTCTCGGCAAAATTCAGGCTGGCATCCGGGAACCATTGGGCGCCAGGCATACGCTCAAAATGCTCAACAGTGCGAGCGCCAGGTGACCCAATGACAGAGCCGAACTCCCATACTGCACGCCAAAAAGCTTTGGGTGAATCAATCGAAAATCGATACAGACTCGCATAATCTATGACCCCGGGATCACGTGCCTGGCGAATGAGTTGCATGAAACGACTGATATTGGCTTCCTGCACACGCCGGGTGCTGGGTAACCAGAGCGGGTCAGTCATGCTTGTACCCCAGCCCGAACATTGCGCCAGCATCCGGGATACTGGTGCAATGTTCGGGCTAGTTTGCCTGTTTTGGAATTTCTCAACTCAATAGCTGTTTCATCTCCGGGATTACACTGAAGAGGTCAGCAGCGAGACCGATATCCGCCACTTCAAAAATAGGTGCATCCGCATCTTTATTGACGGCAACGATGGTGCCTGCATCCTTGATTCCGGTGATGTGCTGGATGGCACCCGAAATACCGAAGGCGATATAAAGGTCCGGGGCAATGATCTTACCTGTCTGACCCACCTGCATATCATTCGGGCAGTATCCGGCATCAACGGCAGCACGGGAAGCGCCTGTGCCTGCGCCAATCAAATCTGCCAGGCTGTAAATCAGCTCAAAATTCTCCTCGCTTGCCAGTGCACGACCACCGGAAATCACACGGGCCGCTGATTGCAGATCCGGACGTTCTCCACCACCGGATTGCAGACCGACATAGCGGGTGTGTGAACTTGGTGTTGAGCTTGCAGAACGTGTCTCAACAGTTGCACTGCCGGTATTGCCAGCAGACTTCCATGAGGCGACACGGACCGTGGCCACCAGCTTGACAGTTTCTGGCGCCTTTACTTCAACGATGGCATTACCAGCGTAGATCGGGCGTTTGAACTGATGTGGGCCTTCAACGGCTGAAATATCACTGACCTGGTTTACACCCAATAATGCAGCAATTCGTGGCATCAGGTCTCTTCCGTAGGTGGTGGATGGACCCAGGATATGGCTGTAACCGTCGGCCAGGGCAACCACCTCGGAGGCATGGTTGGCAGCCAGGGGATTCGCCAGGTGCTCTGCATCGATACTCAAAACGCTACCCGCACCATCAATCGCAGCCGCCTGGCTGGCAATTTCGCTTACGGATGCACCCATGACGACGATATCAAATTCCTGACCAATGGCAGTGGCGCAACTGGCGCATTTTGCGGTGCTTGGATTGAGGTTCTGTCCATCGTGTTCTGCAATGATTAATGTTTTGCTCATGATTATTTCCTTACACCAGTCCGCGGGTTTTAAGTTCGGCGACCAGTTGTGCCGTGTCTTCTACCATAATGCCTTTCTCACGCGATGGTGGAGGCGCGTAGTGTGAGACTGTAAGGGCATTTTCGCTTGCCACCCCCAACTCATCCATGGCGATCACCTCCAGTGGTTTACGCTTGGCTTTCATGATGTCGGGGAGTTTGACAAAACGGGGTTCGTTCAGACGTAAATCTACTGAAATGACGGCGGGCAAATCGACCTCGATCGTTTCCAGACCGGCATCGACTTCACGGACAACACTCGCAGTATCGCCGGTCAGGGTCATTCCAGATGCAAAGG
>CBDTVF010000384.1:0-3357 GCA_965363775.1 uncultured Gammaproteobacteria bacterium | reverse complement strand
TGCACGTATCTCAGACCTGCGTCTGGCTGCTGAATTCCTGCGCGGAAAACAGGTGGCAACAGACGTCCGGGCAGTTGTCGTACCCGGTTCTACGCTGGTTAAAAAAGCAGCAGAGGCGGAAGGCCTGGATCGAATCTTCAGCGATGCCGGCTTCGAATGGCGCGAATCCGGTTGCTCAATGTGCTTTTACGCTGGCGGGGAGACATTTGGTGCCGGCAAGCGTGTCATATCAAGCACAAACCGGAACTTTGAAGGCCGCCAGGGTCCGCGGACACGCACCCACCTGGCCAGCCCACTGACTGTCGCGGCTTCGGCGGTTGCAGGTTTCTTCAGGAAATCCGGGAAAGGAGCAGCTGAGTGAGAAATTTTAATCAACACATAGGTATAGCAGCTCCGATAATTCGAAACAATATCGACACGGACAGTATTATCCCCTCGGTGGAAATGAAGCGGGTTTCAAAAAAGGGACTATCCGAAGGTCTGTTTGCGGCCTGGCGCTACACTGACCGTGTTGCACGCGTTCCCAACCCCCAGTTCATCCTGAACCAGGAGGCATATCACGGCACCAGCATTCTGCTTTCCGGTAAGAACTTCGGTTGTGGTTCCTCCAGGGAGCACGCGGTATGGGCACTCGATGAATTTGGGATTCGCGTGATCATCGCGCCCTCGTTTGGTGCCATCTTTTATGGCAATTGCATCGCAAATGGTCTGCTCCCCATCAGTTTTCCCGCTCAAGTCATTGCCCGGCTAGCCGATTTCGTGGAAGAAGCTCCGCATAAAAACCAACTGCTAGTTGACCTGGCCCATCGAAACGTGACCATGCTTGCAAGCGAAACCTTCCATTTTGATATGGTCGACTCAGATGCGGAAATGCTGTTGAACGGTTGGGACCCGGTCACATTAACCCTTCGTCTTGAGAAGGAAATAGAGTCTTTCAGGCAAAATGACAGGAAAACCCGACCGTGGATATATCTGCAGAGTTAATCGGGTAAAATAGCCACGCCGTGCTTGGTTCGCGCTGGCGGAAAGAATAGAGTTATTCATACAATCCAACAAGGTACTTTGGCATGAGTAAACACTCCAGATTGGAAAAGACTTTGGAACAGTCCGACAGCTACCATGACTGGATGGAGACAGCTCGCGAACTGGATGAACTTGAGGGCAATGGTGACTGGCGGAAGGAACCGAAATCCGATGACTATGATTATCGACTGCTGAAGTCCAGGGTCCGGCTATTACGCCGACTACGCAAGCAAAAAGATTACGACCAGCTTATTTTCCGATTACGAGAAGAGCTTCATGGAAACATTGGCAACATGGCGAACCCCGCCCTGTACCAGCAGGCCCGGACCGGCACAAAATTCCTGATTAATCAATATCTCGATGAGGTGACGGCTTCACTCAAGCTGTTGTGCGAAAGCAATGTCAGATCCCTGCCACTCATGCGCAAGCGACGTTTTTTGAAGCGCACGGCCCGCGGTTTTGGCCGTTCTTCCCTGATGCTGAGCGGTGGTGCCTCACTGGGTCTGTTCCACTTGGGTGTCATCGAAGAATTGATCGCAGAGGGTATACTCCCACGGGTGATTTCCGGTTCCAGTGCGGGGTCCATCATTGCAGGTATCCTTGCCACCCACACAGATGAGGAGTTGGCAGAGCAAATAAAACCTGAGCAAATGAATTTTGAATGGTTCCGCATGTTTGGGCTGTTTGAGCTGATTAAAAATGAAGGTACGGCCGATCAGAAGCTTCTGAAGAATTTCATTTCATCCACTATTATCGATATGACCTTCCTCGAGGCTTACAAACGAACCGGTCGTATCGTCAATATTTCCATATCACCAACAGATCCACACCAGTTCCCGAGGTTGCTGAATTACCTGACATCACCCAATGTCCTGATCCGTTCGGGTGTGCTGGCTTCCACCGCGATCCCGGGCTTGTTTCCGCCGGTTAAACTCAGGGCAAAGAATTATGCCGGAAAGCCTGTGGCTTATATGCCGCAAAGCCTCTGGATGGACGGTTCAGTTCATGATGATATCCCCAAGGACAAGATCAACCGCTTGCATAATGTCAATCACTACATCGTCAGCCAGACCAACCCTCACGTAGTGCCCTTCCTCAGCGAGGAAATTGAACATACAGGCTTGTTTCCTTTTATCAGGGACGTCATTTTGAAGGCGCCAATGATACAAATGGAACATATTCTGGAAATGGTTCATAAGCACTTTGAAATACCTGGCCTAAGCTCGGTTATCCAAAAAGCACACGCGATGATCAGCCAGACTTACAGCGGTGACATAACTATCTATCCTGAACAGCATTTGAATAACATCAGCAAGCTGTTCACCAATCTTGATTCCGAGCAATTTGAAAAAATGGTGTTTGAGGGCCGTCGTGCGACCTGGCCCCTGATTGAGAGAATTCGGAATACCACGCAGGTCAGCAGAACACTGGATAACTGCCTGCGACGAATGAGTGAACGCTACCGCTATGTGAAGCGGCAATGACCATAGATATCACAATCTCAGAGGTTGGCCCCAGGGATGGCTTGCAAAGCATCAAGCACATCATGCCAACCGCAGCCAAGAAGGAATGGATCAAGGCTCAGTTTGAAGCCGGCACACCTGAAATTGAGGTGGGTTCATTTGTTCCACCAAAAATCTTGCCCCAAATGGCAGACTCGGCAGAAGTCACAGCCTTCGCTACCGGTCTGGATGGACTGGTTGTAGCCGTTCTCGTACCCAACCTGCGGGGCCTGGAAAACTCGGTAAAAGCGGGGGCTCATAAAGTCTCCATACCCTTTTCAATGAGCGAAACCCATTCACTCAAAAATGTCAGGAAAACACACCCGCAGATGTTGCAGGAAATTTGCAGTTGTGTGGACTACCTGGATACATTACCCGTGAATCAACGACCGAAATTTGAAGTCGGCCTGGCGACCGCTTTTGGTTGCACGATGGAAGGTCCAGTTCCAGAGGAGCGCGTTATCCGACTGGCTGAAAAAGTTGTCGAAATTGGTGTGGATGAAGTCGGGCTTTCCGACACCACCGGTTACGGCAACCCGGCCCAGCTCAAACGACTGGTTCGTGGTATCTGGGGAAACTGCGGTGAAGACAAGCTCACCGGCGTTCATTTACACAATACACGCGGCCAGGGCCTTGCCAATGCGCTGATGGCTGTGGAGCTTGGCATCACGACCATCGATAGCTCACTGGGCGGTATTGGCGGTTGCCCCTGGGCGCCGGGTGCCAGCGGTAATATCGTTACCGAAGACCTGGTGTTCCTGCTGGAATCAATGGGTTTGAATACGGGTATCGACCTGGAGAAGTTGATGGCTGTACGCGAGTTGGTGCAGAA
>CBDTVF010000383.1:0-3358 GCA_965363775.1 uncultured Gammaproteobacteria bacterium | reverse complement strand
GATCGAAGGACAACTGGAGTGGCATCAGCCCCGTGATCAGCCAGCAAACGGAGGTGCGGAATTTCGTATTACTGCGGGACGCATATTTGAACCGGATGATGAATCTTCCCTGCTGGAATCCAATGAAGGTAAATTCGGCTTTGTTCTTCAAAATGGCAATCTTGAATCCGGTCACCTGGATATAGAATTTCCGGGCTCTGGTTTTGTCGATTTTGACTTTGAGGTTCAGAACATCGCGGAAGACGGAGCTCGAAAATTAACCGGTCGTGCGGTGACCCGGATAAATAACATCAAATTGTTTGGACATCTTGCCTGGCCCGCCCTGGACGATATTGGTGGTCATTTTGAATCAGATATCCAAATGGGGGGTAATTTGTTGGATCCCGATTTCAGCGGTGGTTTCAAGTTCTCCAACGGTTTTGTTCAATATATCCCGCTTGGTGTGAAGCTGGAGGAGATCGAATTCGAAGGACAGGTGGAAAAGCGCGACCGGGGTCAGCTAAAAGGACAGTTCAGAGCCGGTGAAGGTATTGGTACTATCTCAGGTGATTTCCTCTTTGAGGATTTTGATAACTTAAAAATGAACCTGGCATTTTCCGGCGATCGACTATTGTTGGTCAACACTGATACAGTGAAATTCAACACTGAAACCGACCTGAGATTCAACCTGAGTCCGAACCGCATGGATATCAATGGGCGAATCAACGTCCCCAGTGCGCGCCTGACACCTGCAAATTTATTACTGGACAAAGTCACTGACAGCGAAGACCTGGTCATTGAGTCCCGTGACACCGGGGAACAGCCAGAAGCAAAAAAAGCAGGTGCTGGAAACCTGGTATTTGGCCAACTGGAGGTGGCGTTTGGCGATGATGTGTTCATCAAGGTTCCCGGTGTGGAGACATACATCAATGGGAGCGTATTGTATAGCTGGAGTGGTGACCCCGTTCCGTTGGCAAATGGTAATTACATCTTAAAAGGCAAGGTTGATGTATACGGTCCGACACTGCTAATTAGAAATGGAAGCATTAGCTTTCCCGATGTCCCGGCAAATAATCCGTTGCTGAATATCAGGGCCGAGAGGGAAATTTATGGAAATACACAGATCGGTGCTGCCGGTGTCCAGGTCATTGGTACTTTAAAACGACCGAAGATAGAGGCTTACACAATGCCAGTTACCAATGAAGACCGAGCCTGGACCCTGTTGGTGACGGGTTCAGATTTTGACCAGGCACAGGGTGTTAGCGGTTTTGATGTCGGTACCTATATCGCACCCAAACTCTATGTGAGTTACGGCATCAGTTTATTTGAAGACGAAAATGTGGTTAGCGCGCGATATGACCTGAAAAAGGGTTTTGGCGTAAAAGTGACCTCGGGGCAACGCGAAACAGGTCTCGATATGTCGTATACCATCGAAAAATAGGGGAACAAAAAAACGGGCCACCAAGGTGACCCGTTTTCTTTTTCCGGCCGGGGGGGAAGGCCGGGTTTGATTTAACTCAGAAAGCGTATTTTGCCGAGAACTGGAAGCGTGTCAGATCACCTTCTGCACCACTTTCAACCTCACGATCGGCAAACATGATTTCCCCACCGAAGTCGAGCTTGGGCTGTGGGCTGTAGATCAGATTCAAATGGAAGCTCTGTGCCTTCTTGGTCACACCCATTCCGGTCAGCTCAGTATCATTATCGACTGTCAGGTAACCGAGAGTGATGTTACTACGCCATTTTTCATTCCAAAGGTGACGGAAAGAGCCGAATACACCGGTAGAGTCAATGGTTTGTAACTTGCCGTTTTCATCAATCACTGCACCGTTGGCGGTATTCAGACCCATATATCGTCCAAGTCCTTTACCCGTACTGGCCATCCAGCGGAAATCATCCTTGTTACCGAATACAAATTTGCCTGAAAGGCTTATGCCATAACCGGTTTTGTCGGAGTCAATTCCTGCGGCAGCATTATCATAGGAGAGCTGCCGAACGATACCCGCTGCCGTGAACCCACCCCAATCACCTTTGAGGTTATAACGCAATACGGTATCTGGAACCTTGTTGTCGTCCGAGACAATCCGGCCACCACCGCCATAAGGTGTGATGGTTGTTTCCGGGTTCTCAAAGGCGAGTTGCCAGTTACCATTGGTATAACGGATCATCGCCTGGCGACCGAATATGGTTGATTCTGCCGGACCAACAAAGTCAAGGTTTTCAGGCAACGCTCCAACATTGAAGAACGTCATCCAGGTTTGACCAAACAACCAGCCGTTATAGGTCACAAATGCATGCCTGAGACGTGGGGCGTACGAGTTGGAGACCCTTTCATTACCATCATTGGTTGCCAGGAAGTCCATCTCGATGAATGTTCCGATCTTGCCGCCGTTATCCAGCATATGGGTGGAACGGAAGTTGATACGGGATTCCTTGGCGTGGAAATCCAGGTAGCTCTCTCCACTGTCACCACCGACCGGAACCGTCCCTGCAATATAGAAATCACGACCGATACCGGAATAGGATCCACCGCTGTAATCGCTGAAGATAGTGTCAAGTTTGACGTAACCACCCATCTTGTAACTGTGTTTATGAACCTTCTCAGCCGTGGCCTGTTCGTGATCCTCCAGCATGGCGGTCACCTTGGCTTCTGCAGCTTCCTCTGCCTTCGCCTGTAAAGCTGCGGTATCGACTATCGCTGCCGGCGCCGCTGCCGGTGCTTTTTGCTGGTTTTGTAGCAGTTGATGAACCAGCGATTCAAGTTCAGCAATGCGACCCTCAAGTTCCTCGACGTTGTCCCCGTCTGCAATGACACTGCCTGACCAGCTACAGCCCAATGCTGTTGCAATGGATAAGGTCAGGAGGAGTTTCTTTAATGATTTTTGGGCCATGATAGCCTCTCCCATAATTGATGTGTGCACGTGCATCATGCGAGAGTTCAGTGCAAGGGTGTATTAGTCTTTGGTCTAATGGAGACGATCACAATCAGGTAACATGATTAAAGGAACTTCAGGTAAGATCGCCAGTACATGAAAAGGCAGAACAGGATGACATTACAATATAAACAAAACCGGTCGTCCGGAATCGCCAGGTTCAGAGCTGAATAAAACGCTGATGGCTAATCGACTGATCGCATTGCAGGCTGAGAAAGTGATCGTCGCCGATGATCATCCGTTATTCAGAACTGCAATCAAGGAAGCCTTACAGGAAAGTCAGGGTGAAACTACATTTCTGGAGGCCAATTCATTTGAGACCCTGCAGGAATTAGTCGATCAAAACCAGGATGTTGACCTGGTTCTGCTGGATTTACACATGCCGGGTGTCAGCGGTTTTGCTGGTCTTGTATACCTGTGCAAGCGTTATCCAAGTGTTCCGGTTG
>CBDTVF010000382.1:0-3369 GCA_965363775.1 uncultured Gammaproteobacteria bacterium | reverse complement strand
AACCAAGCGTCCGCGCACATCGGCCGGTGCAATTTCAGCAATATACATCGGTGCGATAATCAGGGCAGCGCCGACACCGAAACCACCCAGCATACGGGCAGCCACCAGGGTCAGGTAGTCAGGTGCAACTGCAGATGCAATGGCGGAAAGTGAAAATAACAATGCCGCTGCTTTGAGCACCGGTTTGCGACCGTAGCGGTCGCTGACAGGACCGGCCATCAACATCGCCAGGGTAGCGGTCAATGTGAGTGAGGCCACTGCCCAACCCACCTGAATATTGGTCAGATCGAACTCCGGCCCAATGAAACCCACCACGCCCGAAATAACCGAGGCGTCGAAACCCATTAAAAAACCGCCCAGGGCGACGATAAGCGCAACCCTGATGGTGTAACGGGTATTTGGGTTCATCGTGTTTACCGGTTTTGTTTGTTATTGAGCTTTCCTGACGGATTCACGAAGGATCAGTTGTGGTTCAAATGTGTTCTGAATCTCAAGATCCTCTCCATGGTAAACGTTCTTGAGAACACAACGGGCGGCCATCTGCCCAATCTCATCGATCCGACAGTCAATGGAAGACAGCCTTGGATGGAGATAACGCGTAAAGTGAACATTATCGTAACCAATCACGGAAATATCATCGGGAATATTCAGGCCCTGATCACGACAGGCAACCATGGCACCTGCGGCCATTTCATCGTTGGCACAAACTACTCCGGTGAAATCCTGGCCCGTTTGTATAAGACTATCCATGGCATTTCTGCCGCTGGTCTCCTCGAAATCTCCCTCGCGGATCAATTGCTCGTCCAGTTCAAGACCGAATTCCTTAAGGGCCCGGGTATGTCCGGCCAGTCGCTTCATTGCATCCATTTTCCAGAGTGGCCCGGATATATAGGCGATCTTTGTGTGCCCAAGTTCAAGCAAGGATTTTGTTGCAATATAGCCGCCATGTTCGTCATCCAGGCTGATGCATTGCTTAGCCATTTCCGGGATGAAACGATCTACCAGGACGATGGGTACAGAGCCTCTGTTCAGTTCTAAAAGGTAATCGTCTGAAACAGAGAACACATGCAAAATTAAAGCGTCACAACTGCTACCCAGTAGAAACTCGATGCAATCCTTTTCTTTGGCTTCATCACTGTGGCCTGCCGTAATGGTGACGCGTTTTCCGGATGCCCGAAGTTCTTTCTCAATACTGCTCAGCATGGACCCGAAAAATGGTCCGTATAGCTCAGGGATCAAAATACCGACGCTATTTGAACGCTTTGAAGCCAGCGATTGCGCCATTGAATTGGGTCTGTAATCGAGTTTCGTAATGGCAGACAGGACTTTCTCGCGGGTTTTTGGGCTGACAGTGCCGCTATCATTAATGACCCTCGAAACCGTTGCAAGTGATACACCTGCCAGTTTTGATACTTCATAAATTGTCGCCATGTACATCTCTCCCATCAAAAATGTAAGTGGTTACTCTATAGTCTTGTGTGAGCAAAGACAGAAAAAGGAGGGCCAGTGCCCCCCTTTTTCAAGAGTCTTAAATTAACATCAGAAATTTGTTCTGAAACCAAACTTGTAAATAGGTCCGTGGTCTTGAGACAGGAACAGCATCTCAGGATGACGGGCAAACAAGCGAGTGGGTTCATCGGTGAAATTACTCACCTCGAGGAACAATGTATTCATTGTTATGCCCCAATCAAATCTATACTGGTAAGACGCATCGAACTGATTTCTTTCCTCAACATACAGAGGCTGGTCGTAGTTACCAAACCCTGCAACCGTTTCACCGCGGTGATTCAGAGCGACTCTGACCGTGTGTTTTTCATTTTCAAAGAACACGGAGAAGTTACCGGAGTCACCTAAACCGGGAAGGATGAATTGCTCGCCAATAACATTCCTGTCTATATCAACATCTCCACCACTGATGTAGGTGTAATTGAAGGTGACACCAAATGGTGATCCTTCGAACAAATGCTGCCAGGAAAATTCAAGTCCATTAACGGTGCCCTTACCCATATTGTAGGGTGATGTGTAGTCCATCAAAGCCAGTGGGTCGGTTTCTGTTCCATCAAGGTAACCGGGAGCGCATCTCCACCAACCCGCGTCGCCACATTCAGGGGGAACATAGTCCGGAACTTGACCAACGCCCGGGTCCAGAGCAGGGTAACCCTCGCTTAAATCAAGACCCGCTGCCAATGCATTTACAACCCATCCCATGTGTTGGAAATCGTTCATCCAGCCTTGTGCCCACAATGCCTGTTGAGATACACAGTCGCCCGTGCCACCCGGGGGAAAACCGGTCTGTGGACGGCCTGCGTCAACCCAGGCCCGTACGCATGCTATTGCCTGTTGACCAATTTCTGATTGGGAAGGATCGGTTAAACCCTCAAAGGTTTGTCCGCTTACAGTTCTGGATGAAATGAACCCTTTCACGTCTTTTCTGAAAGCACTAATCGCAAAGTAACTTCCATCTGCGTAATAGTTTTCATAACTCAGGTCGAAGTTGTTCGAGGTCAATGGTTCCAGGTCCGGATTGCCGCTTTCTGCAGTCATCTGGAAGTAGTCCTTATTGCCAAATGTTACCTGGGAACTCATATCAAACAGGTCGGGTCTTGACATGGATTTGCTCACGGAAAATCTCACCACCTGGTTTTCAGTGACGCCCAGTGACATGGCCAGGCTGGGAAGCAATTCGTTGTAATCTCCATACCTGGGCGAATCAACTGCACCGCTACCATCATCGACAGCCAGCATTCCGGCTATCATGTCCCATCTTAGTGTCGTAGGCCTGGCATAATAGCTGATTGACTCAATATCAGTTTTTTCATACCTGAGACCAGCGACGATATCCAATGGCATTCCCTTGATGTCAGTTAGCATATTGAACTGGAGATAAAGCGAATCAATCGTTTCATTGATTCTTTCATTGTCGTCAATGCCACCAGGACCACAGCATACCTCTCCATCAACCGGGTCGGTTACGTCAGGATTATTTGCAATAAAAGCTGCAAGTGCTTCTACCGGATCAATATTATAGTAATAATCCGTACCGATGTCGGGATTGAACGAGTTCATGAAATTGCCAAGATTGGTTCTATTGAAGAGTGCATCATCATAGTCGCCAGGCGATGGCTGCAAAGATGAATAATTCCCTATATTTCTGACCTTTTGAAACGAACTGTCAAGATGGGAATAGCCGAATTGAACGGAAGAAAGAAAACCCTCATCAACATTTGCCCATACACCATCGAGTTGATATTGGGTCATCTCGTTTTCTTTGTAACCATCACGCAGTGTCAGGCCGGTGCCCATATAATTTTCAGGACCGAAATCATCGTCATATGAGAACGTGTTGATACCCGAGGAGCCACCGTTGAT
>CBDTVF010000381.1:0-3375 GCA_965363775.1 uncultured Gammaproteobacteria bacterium | reverse complement strand
TGTGGGAGGGGTAACGAACGCAATTTCGTTACCCCGACCCGATCGGGGATTAATACGTTCGTAACAAGTAAGGTCGTGTCGGGAATGCAGGTGTTACCAGCGATAGGACATCAGGACCCCGTAGGTCATGGGGTCGCCCCAATTGGCCAGGAATGTTGCGATTTCCGGACGTTCTTCAGGATTGTAAATCATGACATTGTTCAGGTTTGCTTCATTCTTGATGTTTTCCAGGTATACCTGCAGCTTGATCTTATTGCCGGGCAGATCCCAGAAAAACCTGATATCGGTTTTGCTGTAGGCTTTCTGACGCGCTCCAACCAGGTTCAGATCGTTGGCATATTGTTCGCTGGCATAGGTGGTCTGAATCATTGGGGTCAGTTTGCCCAGCTTGTTTGTGTAAAAAATGTAACTTGCCTGCAACCCGAATGACCACTCCGGTGACAACGCAGGCCGCCAGCCATTCAGGGATAAGGTATCACCCATGGTGTGTCCCTCGATATCACCCAGTCCGGCAATCATGGGTACTTCGTAATCGGTGAACTGGGCATCCAGCCAGGCGAGATTCGCGGAGATATTCCATCGTGAACCCGGTAACCATTGAATTTCAGCCTCTAGTCCCTTGGATTCCATGTCACCTCCGGTGCTCATATAGTCCATCAGACCTGCGGTGCCGGGTAAGGGCAACACTGTAAATGACTGCGCTTGAATGTCCTGGTAATCGTTATAGAAAGCAGATAAATTCAGCACCAGGCTACCGTCAGCTAATATGCTTTTCATACCTATTTCATAGGCGGTGACTTTTTCGGAATCGAAACTGGCTGGCACACCCGGTGTTTCATTGATGCCACCAGGCCGGTAACCCGTTGAAGCACTGAAATACGTGTTGATGTTTTCGTTGATGCCATATTCCAGGGCGGCGTTCCAGAGCACACCACTCCAACTGTCTTTTGCGCCGGTTCTGAGTGTTTTGCTATCGTCATACCAACGCAAACCACCGGACAAACGCAAGTTGTCGCTGACCTGAAAGCCCGCGCTGGCAAAGACCGCGGTGGAACCGGTCTTGTATAAACCGGTGGCATCCCAGTCCGGTTGTCGGGGAACGCCGTCTTTGGTTTCCAGCCAACCCCAGTCTGATTCCATATCCAGCCAATACATACCGCCAAGCCAGTCAAACCGGCCATGCTGGTTGGATACCAGTCGTATCTCGCTGGACAGCGTATCCCTGAAGGAATCCCAGCCATTAAAATCGCTGTTGTAGGGGTCACCACCATTGCTGTAGTCGCCGTCAAATACTTGCCGGTTTTCAAACTTTGACTTATTAATGAACCACTCAAGAGTGGCGAAATCAAAATCCCAGTTCAGCTTCAATGTTCCACTCAGGTTCTCCTGGTCCTCCAAAGATGCAAAGTTTCTGGCGACGATCCGTGGTCCGATATCTGTTGAGTGGGCATCGTCCGGTGCGAACTGGTGACCTTGATGATACTGCCCCTCCACATACGCACCTATTTGCTGATAACCCCACATACCGGAACCTGTTTGATTCTGATCCAGTGATGCAATGTTGAGCAACAGGCTGAAGTCATCGGTAGGTTGCCACTTGGTCATCCAGCGGACGTACTGTTGTTTGCGGTCACGCAGGTCATCTGCATCGCCTTCGAGGGTAATGTTGTCCACGTAGCCTGAATGCATGTCATACCTGGCGGCAATACGGGTGCTGACCGTATCCAGTAAAGGTACGTTCAGCATGGCATCAAAGCGGGCACCATCGGCATATCCATACTCACCTTCAAAAACGGCATCCCAGCCCGTTGGATCGGGCTCATTGCTGATGAGTTTTATAACACCGCCAAACGCATTGCGGCCATACATGACACCCTGTGGTCCACGCAGGACTTCAATTCTCTCGATATCTACATAGGGGCCCAGCGCCTGGGTGGTGGTGGGAACACTGACGCCATCTTCGAAGATGGCAACCACCTGTTCCGCCTCGGCACCCGTGCGGTTGGTACGGGTACCGCGAATGGAAATACGGGCTTCATTTCCCGATTGCCCGTATTGCATATTGGGTACCTGGTCAGCGATACGGTCAATCTGCCGAATGCGACTGCGGGCAAGATCATCTTCAAGTAAGCGGGTAACAGCAACTGGCTGGCTCTGTGATTGGGTTGGGAATTTCTCTGTAATAATGGTTTTTTGTGTGACGGAAAGTTGCGGGTTATGTTCATTGTAGAGGGGTTGTCCACGCACGGTTTGGGCCATGGCTTGCGTGCCCGCAGCTTGCGTAATATTCCGGGTTTCTTGCTGATTGATGACGTTTTTTGCATTCTGGAGTTTAGTTTCAAGTACAGATACCCTGCCTCTTGCCGCAGATAACTCTTCCTCAAGGGACTTAACCAGACCCTGGGCGTCGGTTTCTGAGGGCAAGGTGTTTGATGAACTAGCCGTCTCAGGTTCAGCGGCATGGGCAAGCTGGATCAATGTACAAGCCAATACAAGGTGAACCAAAACAGTAAAACTGGATTTCATAAAACGCTCCGAAAAAATACTAGTGACTGTAGGTCTGGTTATGCTTTACCGGGGCCACAATTTTACAATATCCGCTGCTGCCGCAAAGTCTGCGGCATCATCGACCTCGCACCAACTCATGCCATGAATCTTGCAGATCCCCGCCAGGCCTTCACCTGCAAGTTGATCGATGGCGGACAGGTACCACAGTTTGAGTGCATCTGTCTTATCCATCATTTCTTCCAGTTTCTGTGTAAAAGCACTGGCACCGGCCTGGTTAAAAACCATCAAACCAATGCTTTCTCCGCTGACAAGACGTATATCCAGTTGTTTGCTGACCTTTAGTAGTCGTTCGCCGTCCGCAATAATTTTCATATCATCAAGATCGAAGTGGGCTTTTGTGTCAGTGGCCAAAGTAATCGGATATTTCTTTTCAGAATCGAGTAGATGTTGAAGAATCGAGGCCTCGAATAGCGTGTCACCATTCATCAGTACAAATGGGCCATCCATTTCAAACCGTGCTTCCCAGCAAGTGCCAAGGTTATCGGTGTGGGCGAACATCGGATTGTGCAATGTCCGCACCTTGATCCCTCTGACCCTGTCGACGATGGAGTCGACCATCTCATAGGCAAAACCGGTGACGACAACAACTTCATCAATGTCGCACTTCGCAATCTGGCCTAATTGCCACTCAAGAGTCGAAACACCATGGAGGGGCAGGCAGCACTTGGCCATGTTTGAGGTAAGAGGCATCAACCGGCGACCCTGGCCGGCGCTGAGTATAATTGCTTTCAATAGGATTCCTTTTCAGAGCTTCAACTTGTGTGGTGTAATGTATCAATGGCACATATCAGCGTGGTGAGAAGCCGT
>CBDTVF010000380.1:0-3398 GCA_965363775.1 uncultured Gammaproteobacteria bacterium | reverse complement strand
CCTGCAAGCAGTGCCATGGCACCACCTTCGACGATACCCATTTCGTGTTCATAACTACCCGGACGGGTATGGTAGCTGGCGTGAAAACTGCCGACGATGCATGACATTGGTTCTGCCAGTGATCCATGGTAAAACGCCTCGCCTTTAAACGGGAGCAAGCAATTTTGCTCCATGACCTCGGAAGGGATGATCACGTGCTGGGCATCACCGCCGATATGCCGGTAGGAATAACCCGGTGCGGACAATATTCCAACCGGACCGTCTTCATAATTTAAGGCGGGTTGAATCGAAAATCTGTCACCCGAAGTGAACTGATCCGCCCAGCGACTGCCAACTTCAAGGATTTCACCACAAAATTCGTGTCCAATAATAATTGGATCATCGGCAATATTTGCCGGGACACGTTTGTGTTTGGTGGCCTGGCTTGCAGCCTTGTAAGAGGACATGCAAATGGAGTCGGATACGATCTTCGCCAGGATTTCGTTATCTGTTATCGCCGGGAGATCAAGTGTCTCAAGACGCAGGTCATTCTCCCCGTGGAGTCTTACCGCTTTTGTTTTCATATATTTTCCGTTTTATTTTTGAATGTCTGGATAGGGGTGAATTAATTGAGCATAACCTGACCACCGGTGACCGGTATGGCCTGGCCGGTTTCATACTTTTGTTCAACCGCGTAGAGAATGGCACGTGTAACGTCTTCACCATCGCAGCCTCGATTCATCGGGACTTGTGATTCGTAGAAATGGCGAACGTCATCAAGCGTTTTCGCCCCGGGTACCTTGCCCGTATTGAGGTACTGGACAAATAGACCGTTGTCAGGATCGGACCACAATGGGCCGTCGAAGAAGTTGCCGGGGCAAATAGTGTTGACCTTGGTATTGTCTTCAACCAGTTCCTTGGCAAAACTCTGCACCAGGCCGACGGAGCCGAATTTGGAACCCGCATAGGCGGCGTTCTTGTTCGAGCCTTGCAGCGCTGACTTGGAACTGATACTGATGATGTCGGTAAAATAGTTACCCAATGGCAGGTTCATCTGTTCCATCACTGGTGCGACGTGTTTGGTGCAAAGAAAGAAGCCGATATAGTTGACGTTTGTTACAAACGAGAAATCGGCCAGACTCTGCTGTTTTACGCTACCCGCTTTAAGGACACCCGCATTACTGACAAACACATCGATGCCACCGACAGTTTCGACAATTGTGGAAACCATGTCTTTTACCGAATCTTCGTCTGTCACATTCACCGCCACACCAAAGGCAACCGTGCGACTCTTCGCCGCATTCAGTTCTGTGGCAAGCGCTTTTGCACCTTCGACGTTCATATCGGCGATAAAGACAATCGCACCATGGCTGATGAGTTCACGCGTTATTGCCTCACCAAAACCCTGCGCTCCACCTGTCACAACACAGACCTTGTTGTTAACCACTGCGGCACGGCCTGTTGATTTCAGCGCAACCGACGTGCCGTTTAGTGCATCGTCATAGTCTTCACCCAGCAGGAAGGCACCTGCATCATTGATGCTGACCGAGCGCATGCCCTGTTTGAATTTCTCGCTCAACTCGTCTGCTGCGCAGCTCAACTCTGGTTGATCAATATGATCACGGTAAACGACGATATCGCCCTTTTCTCCGTCAAAACTCAATCCACGTAGTAACGGCGCAATGTCTTTGGCCAACTGATTCATTTCCACCTTCCTGTTAGTTTGATCGCCTCTTCGGGGTGACGATGATCGATACGCCTTCCAACTTCCGAGTATTCCTCGATTCGCTCAAACAGACTTAATGAGGCCAACGGGTTGTCCGGATTGAAGAAAGCCAGCTGAGGGTCAGCCGCTGCAAGTTTTTCATGGGCGATTAGAGCCCAGGCTGCATCGGCTAAGTGCGAAAATTCCGGCTCCAGCAAAATTGGGCAATTGAATGACTGACGTGAACTGTTGATATCGACCCCGGAGATTTCCATCAGGTGGTTTTCCCGGCACAGTTTCTGCAAACGCAACAGTTGTTTCCTGGTATTGCGAGGTGGCATATAGGTAATGGCCTTAAAGCCGATAGCGGTCAATTCGGGGACGAGATCGTCGAGGAAATCATCCTCAAATTTTTCTGTTTTCTTGTCACCCGTTCCAGAATCACCAACGTCACCCAGGTAAGCATAGGCCGGAATGGCACCCAATTTATTGGCAAATTTGACTGCCTCATACACCGAAATGCATTCTTCGTAGCCGGATTTCAGAAAGAATTCCGACACCAGGCTCGACTTGAACGCACCCAGCAAATCGTAGGCATAATGTGGGTTATCGACATCCTGCAACTGTGTTCTCAGCTTTTCCGCCAAAGCGATATTCATCTGATTTTCCACGAAGTCGATTAATGGCTGTCCACGGCCATGTGCTTCTATCAACTTCAAGGCCAGCGCATAAAGAATATGCCGTTCAGTCACAGAACCGCCGTCGGCAGCCTCGGAGCAGGCAAGAATATCGGTATCAAAATCAACTGTCGGCGCGCCCAGTTCAAGCAGCAAGTCATTGAGCTTCTTCACTTCCTCACGGTCACGTTGTATTCGTGCCTCATGGATCGGTTTAAGAAAAGCCCGAAATTCCGGCAGTTTGGTTTTCGGTATGCCATGGATGGCAATGTAGGAGATATTGGCCTCGTCAGGGTTGTTGGTTTTACGACCCTGCACACCCGTGCCCTCCATATTTACACGCATCTCAAAACCGGCGGTGCTGGCGATATTTACTGCCTTGCAGGCTTGCAAAAACTCGGCAGCACCTGATACGGAATCATGATCCATGATACCAACTGTCTGTAAGCCCGCCTGTGCGGCCTTCACACCGATCATGGTTGGCGAATAAGGGCTGAATGAGTAACTCGAGTGGACGTGATTGTTAACCTCTTCCGTCTGTACCACACCATCTTTGACTGACTCGCCCAGCGCCCGCACTGCTGCGAGGCGCTGTTGCATGGTCCCGCCATTCAGGCTTTCCAAACTCAAGCTAAACCCCCAGACGCGTGATGCGTTGCAACTCGCCATTGGTGAAGTTCTGCTCAACAACATGGCCTGGAAGCGGCACAACCCGCTCGTGTATGGCATCGATTATCCAACCGGTCTGCGGATAGTATTCCTTCTCCAACTCAGCTGCCGGTGAGATCCAGTTTTTGGCACCGACAATCACCGGTGGTCCATCGAGATGGTCAAAACACAGGGTCGTGATGTTGGACGCGATATTGTGCAAGGCAGAACCGCGTTCCACGGCATCAGATGCCAGTACGATACGACCGGTTTTCTTCACCGATTCAATAATGGTGTCGTATTTGAGCGGATTGATGAAACGCAGATCGATCAGTTCGACCTCCATTCCGTACTTTTCTTTCATCTCATCGACGACTTTCAGACCGCTG
>CBDTVF010000379.1:0-3413 GCA_965363775.1 uncultured Gammaproteobacteria bacterium | reverse complement strand
TTGATAATGGATGATGACTTCTGTACCTCGACCGGATGTAATTCACCTTAAAGCTGGCCATCAAATCATTTGCCTATCACCAAGAGACTGAAACTATGTTTTGCGATTCCAAGCGTAATATTTCCGCCTTTTTTCTGCCGCTATTACTGTGCCTGTTTGCCGGGTCGGTTCATTCCAGTGTCGGAGACAGTACCGATACCGCCATGCTCAAAGGTCTTGAATGGCGTGAGATCGGTCCTTACCGTGGTGGCCGAGTAACCACGGTTGCAGGCGTGCCGGGTAGACCCATGCTGTATTACATGGGGTCCACCGGCGGTGGTGTGTGGAAGACTGAAAACGCGGGCACGACCTGGGAGAACATATCCGACGAGTTTTTCAAAGTCGGAACCATCGGTGCGGTCGCTGTTTCTGAATCTGATAACAACGTTCTCTATGTTGGCACGGGTGAGTCACCCATTCGTGGCGTTACCACATCCCAGGGGGATGGTATGTGGAAATCCTCTGATGCGGGTAAGACCTGGAAACACATTGGTCTTGAGAAAAGTGGTCAGATTGCACAGATAGCCATCCATCCGGATAACCCCGATATTGCCTGGGTTGCGGTCCAGGGACAAATCTGGGGTCCGAACGAAGAACGGGGTGTTTTCCGTACCACCGATGGCGGAAAAAGCTGGGAACATGTATTAAAGGTCAGCGCCAATTCAGGCGCGGCGGATATCAGTCTGGACCCGAGCAATCCCCGCATCATTTATGCAGCGATGTGGAATCATGGTCGCACACCCTGGTTTATTCATTCCGGCGGTACAGATGGCGGTGTTTTCAAGTCCACAGATGGTGGTGATAGCTGGAAGAAACTCACTGGTGGATTACCGGAAATGGTGGGCAAAATTGCGGTCGATGTTTCCCCAAGTAACCCGGATCGGGTCTATGCACTGATAGAAGCAGAGGCTGAGAAAGGTGGCCTGTGGCGGAGCGAGGACGCCGGGAAAAGCTGGTCATTGATCAATGGTCATCGTGTGCTGCATACACGTGCCTGGTATTACATCCATATGTCAGTTGACCCTTTGGATGACAACACCGTTTATGTATTGAATGTGCCGATGATGAAATCGGTCGATGGCGGAAAAAGCTGGGAAAAAATGAAAACGCCCCACGGTGACCATCATGACCAATGGATGAATCCGCACGATAGCAAGAATTTTATAAATGCCAATGATGGTGGGGCGACCGTCACCTTTGACGGTGGCAAGACCTGGTCAAGTATCATGAATCAACCTACGGCCCAGTTTTACCGTGTGACAACGGATAACCTCAAACCATTCCGTATATATGGTGGTCAGCAGGACAACACGACGGTCGCGATCGCAAGTGAAAGTCTCTATGGCGGTATCGGGGTTGCAGATTACTATGATGTGGGCGGTGGTGAAAGCGCACACATAGCCTTTGATCCGGATGACCCGACCTTGATTTATGCAACGACCATCAACGGGACATTAACCGAGTATGACCATTCAACCCGGTTGACCCGCAGTATCATCCCGTTTCCGGAGCAGGTATACGGCAGGGATTCGAAGGACCTGAAATATCGCGCCAACTGGAATGCGCCGGTCGCCGTTTCTCCCCATGACCCGTCCATCATCTACTACGGTACACAGATGATACTGCGCAGCACCGATCGCGGCGCAAGCTGGACCGAGTACAGTCCTGACCTGACACGCAACGACCTGGAAAAGCAGGGACGCAATGGTGGTCCGCTGACACCGGAAAACGTGGGTGCAGAGTTTTACAATACTATTTTCTATATCGTAGAGTCGCCGCATGAGAAAAACCTGGTCTGGGTTGGTAGTGACGACGGCCTGGTCCACATCAAGCGTGATGGTAGCGATGACTGGCTGGATGTCTCACCCAAACATCAGGGTGAGGCCATGATCAATGCCATCGAAATCAGTCCCCACGATAAGGCTACGACTTACCTTGCAGTGACGGCTTACAAGCTCAACAACTTCAAACCATACATCTATAAAACCACCGACTACGGCAAGCACTGGAAACGCATAGACAAAGGCTTGCCGGACAATGCATTCGTGCGTGTTGTACGTGAAGACCCAGCCGTGCGCGGATTGCTTTATGCGGGTACCGAGCTTGGTGTGTATGTCTCATACAATGATGGTGAAAACTGGCAGTCCCTCGACCTCAACCTACCGCCGGTGCCGATAACCGACCTTGCGCTGCGTCAGGATAAACTGGTTGCTGCCACCCAGGGACGTGGTTTCTGGGTGATGGACGACCTGTTTGTTGTACGCCAGGCGGCGGATGATTTTTCCGCACAAGGCTTACACGTGTTCACACCCGGAACGACAGAACTGGGTTCCGGTGGTGGCAGCGCGGGGCTTTTTGAAGCGGCTAACCCTGCCTCCGGGGTAACACTATATTATTACCTGGGGACTGAATCCAAAGAACCGCTTAACATCGAGATACTTGATCAGGCGGGAAATGCCATTCGTAGTTATGTTGGGAAAGAAGGTGTCTATGATCGTTGCAAGATTGGCAATATGGATCCTCGTCTGCCATTTAAACTTAAATACCCTTCTGCCAAGAAGGGTCTGAATAAATGGACCTGGGATCTGCGAAGTCAGGGCATTAAATGTGTCGATGATATTACCCTGTTTGCTGGCTTCAAGGGTCCGCATGTCACGCCGGGCAATTACAGCGCACGGATCTGGGTTGGCAAGGCCGAGCAGACGGTCGCGTTCGAGGTGAAGATGGACCCTCGTCTCAGCGCAACAAATGAAGAAATCCAATTCTGGTCGGAGCGTCTGGCGGAAGTGGAAGGACTGCTTAATGAAAGCCTTGGCAGTCTCGAGAGTATTCGTCGGGCGAAGTGGCAAATCGAAGCGCTGACGAAGGAACATCCGGGCGATGCAGACATGCAAAAAGTTGCTGCCGAAGCGGTCGAACAGATTGCTGCCTGGGATGGGAAAATCATCCAGGTACTACATCAGACCTACGAAGACGAGGACGCCTGGGAGACCATGCTGGCCGGACAACTTCGCTACCTGATGGACGTCATTGATGAAACGGGCGCACCTGTAACCGGTGGGGCATTATTGCGACTTGAGGATTTGAAGAACGAATGGCAGTTACGGCAATCTGAGTTGATGGCGATAAAGACTGAGTACATTGATGTCATTAATGAATGGGCACAACAAAAGGGTATTCCGTACGTCATGGCGCCTTAGATTAGTTCGTGGCTGGATTCGCGGGTGATGCAGATTGCGGAGATGAAGGTCCTGCAATTTGGGCCGCATCGGGGGGGTACTACCTCCTTTCAGGACTCGCTGCAAGTACGTCCGTGTAAGCTCGGGCGCGACGTCCATGTCGCTCACGGTCCTGAAAGGAGGTAGTACACCCCC
>CBDTVF010000378.1:0-3417 GCA_965363775.1 uncultured Gammaproteobacteria bacterium | reverse complement strand
CGGGGGTTGCAGTTCGGGTTCGTCATCACTGTTTCTTACTTTGACAAAAACCTGGTCACCCTTTACATCCCAGCTCAGAACCGACTCCCCAAGTTCAATCCGGTCTCCGGATTTGAGCCAGGCAGATGTGGCTATGTATTCATGGTTGTGGAACAGTTCGACCGCATCATTGGCGGGTTGAACATAGGCATGACCGCTGGACAATGCGATATGGGCCAACACGACACCCTCAGGCGTGGCTTTCAACACGATGTCCGTGCCAGCACCACCGACACTCAAAGGGAAATCCCCTTCGTTCAGACGTCGGCTACCAGTGACGCTATCGATAAGGTAAACCCGTTTCAAACCGACTCCTTACAACGGATATCCACCGTCGTCTGTTTGGACCCGGGTTTGACCGTCAAGGTCTGACGCACATCCCGGTAACCCGGTCTGGACCCGACCACAGTATAGGTCCCCGGACGTAGCTCCAGTTGTTGGCTGGTAAACTGGCCAAACCTGCCGACATGATATATCGATACATGGGTCAAGCCATCGGATTGCAAGGTTACCACCTGCGGTGTCTGTGCTTCGACGATCATGGTTTGCAAGCGTTCTATTTTACCGGCCAGACGGGTCTCCCCGGCGGGTGGCTTACCCGCTGCTGCAAGTAATTTTTCTGCGTTTGTTCTGGGTTTTTCAGACCAGACACGGGTCGGGTCTGCAAGATAGTGCTCGAGTTGTTGGTGCAGACGTTCCCGATCTTGTGCCCTGGCAAGACCTTCGCGTGCAAAAGCGGCCTGCGGAACCCTGGCCAGTACTTCGCGATAAACTGCTATTGCACCGGACCAGTTTTCATTTTGCTCGTCAGTGAGGCCTTTCTGACGCTGACTGGCAAGCCATAGTTTCTGTTTAAGTTGTGTGAGCTGATATTGTGTATCAAGCACGACCTGCTCGCCAGGTTTCAGACTGGCTGCTTCCTGCAGTGCTCTTTCAGCAGTCCTTATCTGACGCGCATCCATGGCGCTCAGTGCCCGACTCATCGCATCCGTAAACGCAAGTTCTGTGATCTGTTCGGTCGTTTCAAACAGGGCAATTGAAGCCGGCTCATAGGCCCGGTCCAATTCAACCGCTTCGAGGAATGCCAGCTGGGCATTTTGAAGATCATTATTGAAGCGCGCCAACTCGCCATTTTCCATCAGCTGAAGTAAGGCAGGTCTGACGCGTGCCCGTTCCAGACCTTCAAGTGCACTTTCATTGTCATCTTCAATAGCGATGGCAGTTTCAAAGAAGGTGGTAGCAGACTCGCTGTCATCGGACTGCAGTGCCTGCCAACCGGCACCCAGCGCCTGCGCCAGGCGCTCACCCATTTCGGATTCAAGCAGTTGCAACAAGGCCAGTGACTCGGCAAAGCCCTCGTTGGCCATGGAAAACTTGCGTTGTGCGAATAGATCATTGGCCTCTCCCGCACCATCCACCGCCTGGCTCCATTCCGGCTCACCCCAGACGGGCGCGTTTGCGAGTTCCAGACGTGCGCGTGTATGCAAAAAATCCTGCAAACCCTGTTCGGCTTCAGCGCGTGAATTTGCGGATTCCTGACCGCTTGCCTGGGCTGATTCCGCCGGCTGGGTGGTTTCTTGCTCTGATACTCTTGCGGGTTTCCTGTCGGCGGTTTCAGATACCATTTTGGGCAATACGAGAAGCACAACCAAAACCAGTGCAACAATGACGGCTAAAGCACCCCAAATCAGGCCATGCCCGGCTGTTTTACCAGCAGCAGGCTCCAGACGGGCGCCGGGTGGGCGCAATTCCGGGCTCGGCTGTCCTGCCTGCAGTTGCTCGTCTGGCGACATGCTCTATCTCAGTTGGTCGATCCGGGAAGACCAGTTTCGCTTGCATAAATTTTTCCAATTAATGCTCTCCACTGTTCGTACTGGGCCTCGGCGGAGCCTGTCAATTCGATCGTTTCTCCTTCGACTTCCAGCACCAACGGACGGGCCTCTGATGAAAATGACATCCCCAGTTCCTCGATGGATTCGCGATGAATACCGGCTTCAGAGCGCTTGTCCATGCCGGACTTGATTGCAGCTGCACCACCCAGCACCATGACATCACTCAGTGTGTCCAGTGCCGGATTGTATTCAGGTGACGCCACACCGATAAAAATCGCCCCCGCAATTGCCGCAACCCCAAGCAGGGTCCGGTTCAGTGCCTGCTTTTCAAGCACACGCTGCTTTTCCGCTTCATCACTACGCGCCTTACGCCATTCGGTATAAGGTTGTTTCATTTCGCGATGGAAATTATCAAAGTGTCCATTCAGTGTGTCTATCATCAGTAAATCGCGATCGCGGATGGCCTTCACACGACCATACATCGGGTCGTCATAACTGGGCAGGTGCGTAACCGTATACTCGCCGGACTCCGACTGATCGAGATAACTGGCGAAAGCATCGGGTGCGATATCTGCGGCAAACTGTAATTCGGCGATGCGCCTGATGTTTGTAATATCTTCTACCGTCAGTTTCTTGAGGAATCTCGCAAGGTCATTTGCGATCGTGTTATAAAGCGGTTGAAAAGCATCTCCGAAAAGCTCATTTGCCCGGTAAAAAGATGCTTCAGCACCATCACGGTATTCTTTATTGAACCATTGACGTCCGCTTGCGTCCCTGGCTGTGATATCAAGATCAAGCTGCTCTCCATTGGATGCAATTATGGTTCCCGAAACGAGCAATTCACTACCTGTTATACCACTGGGTACGACACGTACTGCGCCCCAGTAGCCGGTCTTTTCCATGGTCGAGCGCAATTCTTCAGGCAGGTAACGTGCCTCTGCCTCGCGTATGTCCATTGACAACCCATTGGCATCCTTTGGGTCTTTCGGCAACTTGCCCGCGTCGAAGATCTCGATGGAGACATTGAGCAATTGTTGCTCGGGAATTTCCGTCAACGATTTGTCGATCGGTACTGCATCCTCGACATTTCGGCGCGTAATGTGGGTTGCGCAGGCAGAAAGCAATAACAAAGACAGAATGGTCAGCAAAAGAGTTATCTGTTTCATGTAGGACTGTTTCATGTCAAGGCCACTCAGTTGGTTCCACGTTTGTATCTACGATACTCTTCCCAGAGTTTTGCTTTCAACTCCGGATCGGTTTCTTTTTCCGCAGCTTCACGCAACTGACGTGCTACGACATCATCGTCGCTGCCATCAGGAATGTCCGATGGTTGATCACGGTCGCTACCGCGTTCACCCGAACCGGTGCTACTGTCCTCAGGTCCGCCACCACGCTGATCACCCGATTGATCACCCGCGCGGTTGCCACCAGGCGAACCTCCGGTTTCCTGACCTTCGCCCTCAGAGCCTCCTTCAGAACTCTCACCCTCGGAACCTTCACCCTCGGAACCTTCACCTTCAGAACCTTCACCTTCAGAACCTTCACC
>CBDTVF010000377.1:0-3427 GCA_965363775.1 uncultured Gammaproteobacteria bacterium | reverse complement strand
TAGCGCCGCGACGGATTGGCACGATTCTCAACAAAGCCACCAGTAAGGGCAGACATGAATTCCGACCCGATTGTCAGAAATACAACCTGATCGCCCCAAACCACGTCCACCCGCTATATTCACCACCGTCATCAGCTTTATCCTTCATGCGGGCATACTCACCACCAGCCATGAGTTTCAGCTTGTCACCATACAGGTAGTAATTCAGCCCTGTGTACAAGGCCTGATAGCGGTCACCTTGCCCCTCGGTAACTTTCTGTTCGTAGCGACGCTGTAGACTCAAGCCGTTGTATTCGTTGCTGTTGGCATATTGATAACGCACGGCAAGTTGTAATGGATCGTTGTTGCCAAAGACCTCGTTGAGCAATGTCCAGGTGGGTTCAACTGTTAATCCAATTACATGGCCCTTGGTTTCAAGTGGTACGGCGTAGGTTAGATCGACGCCCATCCCAAATCGGCCGTGCTCACCCTTGTGCCAAAGGGAAGTAACATGACGATAGGGCCGGAACGCGTTGCCCTCTGAGTCGCCCGAGTTGTACAGATAGTCCAGATGCAGACTGCCCTTTTCGTAGAGTAGTTCCGTATCGAAGCTGGTGCCTATCACCCCTGCCGAACCGCTGTTAAAGTCGTCGAACTCCTGTTCGACGCTTTGACTGAACAAACCGGCATGGTAGGAAAAACGGCCCTTTTTACCCTTCAGGTGAGCACCCACTACCTCGGCTGGCATGATCTGATTGACCAACAGGCCACGTTCGATGGCATTAATTCTTTTGGAGGATTCACTGCGCTCGTAACCGGTAAACAGATAATCCAGGCGGCCCACGCTAAGTGAGATATCAGTTCCCGGTGGTGACCACTTGATAAAGCCTACGTATAGACCGCCATAGAGCGACCCGCCACCGGACTTTATAAACATTTGTGCCTGCAGGGTGAAGTGTTGGAACCACTTGGAATTAAAGCCAACAATTTCGCGGCGGTTTTCCCAGTCCGAGTCGTTACCCTGATCGGCATCTACGCTCCAGTACTGGCCATGGTAACGGCCAACCAGGGAGAAAGACTGTATGTTGGGATTGTCGGCATTTTCGTAGAGGACGGGTGCCGCCCATATCTTGTCGTAGATATTGCTGTCTTGCGCTGCGACTGGCTGAAACCAACCGTTCAGAGCAATGCTGGCAGCTAGCACGATGATATATCTCGCTGCCCGCCTGGTATTTCGCGCAGATGCCTGCACAGTTTTTTATTCTCCCGTTAAAGCCTCACACAGGACGATATTGTCATTGGCAACACGTTGGATCGGGACACTGCCCTGCCGGTTGATTGACTTGATATCGTACTCAACAAGACCGGAAGCACAATCTGTAAAGCTAAGCGTAATCGTACCGTCAGAGCCAACGGGGTCAGTGACCTGGACCTCCGATGCCGCATCAAACAAGCCACCAGTCGTAAATTCGATATCCATGACAGCCGTATTGCCGTCAATCGCGCCCACAGAGGTCATCCAGCGGTGACCGGCATCGCCCAGGTTAGCGTTTGCATTTTCCGGGGGCAGTTCTGTGTCGTAGGTAAACCAGGCCAGGCTGACAGCACCAAGATCAGGAAATACCGTGATGAAAAATCCCTGGCCGTTGGTATCGGGGTCGAACCAGGCATCATTCAAACCGGCATTCATAACGAAATCTGACTGTTCGGTGACTGCTGTCATAACCAGGTTTGGCTCAAGAATGTTGCCATCGCTATAGTCGATTACAGGCAAGTCACTAAAGGTTGAGTTGACATAAACGATCGGAAGTTGACTAATAGCATCCGCTATCGCCATTCCATCACCGATGACTTTGGCGAAAACGGTGAAGCCGCCGTTCTGATTATTGAGATTCGATGAATTGTCGGCCAGGTTGATAAACCACTGACTGGTGGCACTGTCCGGGTCGCCCCCAATTTTGGCCATGGCAACGGTGCCACGTGTATTGGAAATATTGTATTCGTTTTCAACCGCTGCAAAAGTGTCAACTGACTGGACTTTATCGTCTATAAAGGCAAATCCACCACCCTGAATGATAAACCCAGGCACACTACGGTGAATAAAGGTCTTGTTATAACGATCGTTTTGAACATAGTTGAGAAAATTGGCAACCGACTTGGGGGCGTCCTCTTCCAGCAACTCAATTTCGATGTTACCAAGTGGGGTTTCTATGATTGCGGTTTTTGCCATGGCCATGGTCGGAAGTACCAGCAGCGCTGTCGAAACAAGTACGGCGACAAGAAATTTGGATGCTATGGTGGAGCTGTTCAGCGAGATTCTAAACATAAGGAATTTTCCTGGATTGCAGTGTTAAGGTCACAGGGGGGAGGCAATATACCAGAACAACTCAATGGTGCAAGCAATGAAATGTTATCCTGAATCGTTGAACTGCTGGCTGCGCATTGTGGTCACAACCAATACATAACTACTGTGCAGCCTTCAGATCGAATCTGCCAGGCTTCAAAAAGGTGCATTATCCATGAAAAAAGCAGCCCCTTACCTGATCCTCGTTTTACTGTTTGCCGCAGCAGGCTGGTATTTCTTCACAAAAGAACCGGATGTGGTGCATGAAGTACCACCGCCACAGTTACCACCGGTCATGTCTGCTGAAGCGAAGCAGGTAGAACCACAGATTGCAGAAGTCATCGAATATCCGATGCCCGAATCCGAACCCGAACCTGAATTTATTCCGGAGCCATTACCGTTACTGAATGAAAGTGACCCCGAGGTCAGACAAGACCTGGTAGAAATGGTAGGTGCCAATCCGCTGGCAGTGTATTTGGTCAAAGATCATGTCGTCAGCAGGCTGGTCGCTACATTCGACAGCCTGACTTCCCGCCAGGTTCCGGCTGAAATCAATCCGATAAAACCGGCTGGCGACAAGTTTGTCGTTGAGGCGGAAGGTGAACGCGTGGTTTTAAGTCCACAGAATTTTGCCCGTTATGATGGTTACATCGCATTGGTGAAAGGTGTGGATGCAAGGACGCTGATGGTGACCTATCAACGTTATTCCCCATTATTTCAGGAGGCCTGGGAAGAAAATGGTGGTGAAGGGTCATTTGATGAGCGATTGGTAGACGTGATTGATCATTTACTGGAAACCCCGGATGTGCCGGGACCTGTCTATCTGACCAAGCCGGAGGCAGTGTACCTGTTTGAAGAACCGGCGCTGGAGGCCATGTCTGCAGGGCAGAAGATCCTGATCCGGATGGGCAGTGCCAATGCTGCCATTGTTAAAGAGAAGCTGGTGGAATTAAGGTTGGAATTGTAGGGTGGGTAACTTGTTACCCACGGGTACGTAATACCGTGTCCAACCCTCGTTGCGGGATATAAAATTTAATTGATGGGTTTTGTGATTGGGTTCGTTGCGTGAAAACGTGGGTAACAAGTTACCCACCCTACGATCGC
>CBDTVF010000376.1:0-3431 GCA_965363775.1 uncultured Gammaproteobacteria bacterium | reverse complement strand
ATATTCCGGACCGGCAGTGTGTTGAACTGAAATCTCTCAAAATGTATGTCTGGAGTTTCAGAAACGAAGGTGCATTTCATGAAGCAGTCACCAATGAAATCCTTGATGACCTGGTCAGTGCAACCACACCCCGTTTTATGCGCTTGACTGCAATTTTCAACATACGCGGTGGTATAGATACGACGGTTATTGCGGAACACAGGGCCGAAGACTGGATTCCACCCGTCGCCGTTAAACTACCGTAGGTCAGCTTATAATTCATCGCTGGCAACAGCATTGATTGCCAGCGCATGAATGTCCGTTTTCATCATGTCATCCAGGGCGGCGTAGACCGCCCGATGCCGGGCCAGCATCTTCATGCCGTTGAAATGTGCACTGACAATGGTGACATTAAAATGACCCATACCGCTTTTTGCACCTTCATGCCCCGCGTGTTTGGCGCTGTCGTCATCCACATCCAGTGACTCCGGTTCAAAAGCTGCTACAAGCAGGGCGTTAATACGGTCGACCCGTCGCGCGTTCATTCAAGGTTCCTCATGGCAGCGCCTTTATAAACGGCCTGACATCAACATACTCATAGACACCGGCCTCCACGTAGGGATCAGAACCAGCCCACTCCCGGGCGTCTTCCAGTGAATCAAATTCGGCAATGATGGTCGAGCCACTAAAGCCGGCCGGACCGGGATCCGGTGAATCAATGTTGGGCATTGGTCCCGCGACCAGTAGACGCCCCTGTTCAATTAATACCTGAACCCGTTCCAGGTGTGCAGGCCGCGCAGCTTTACGAGCATCAAGACTATTTTCAACATCCGATGCATGGATGACATACCACATAATTTAAATTCCTTTGTCTTTTACGGCAGTGTACCCGACTGAAATATTTGCTCAAGCTTAACAAACGAAATTTTGAGAGACGTAGGGTGGGTAACTTGTTACCCACGGCTCTTTTGTCAACGTATTCTGCCAAACAAAATGAATACGCGTGGGTAACAAATGAATACGCGTGGGTAACAAGTTACCCACCCTACGGGGCTCATAATCAGACAAGCCGGCAAATAAAGCATTTGTTTTCGGATATTTCGTTCTTAATGACTGAATACATTGAGCAGACAGCTTACACACGAGTAGAATACCCGCATTATGAGCGAGCGAATCGAAATAAAGCCCTATGGTGCCAAGCCGCGCCAACTTGATCATATCGTCGGGGTATTGGTTCGTGGCGGCTTGATTGCTTACCCGACCGACTCAGGTTATGCGCTGGGTTGGCGTTCCAATAATCGCAAAGCCCGCGACCGCGTGATCCGCCTGCGTGGACTGGACCGCCATCATCACTTTACCTACTGTTGCCGTAGTCTCTCAGAGGTTGGGCAACTGGTCAAAGTGCATAACTCCGATCATCGCCTGATACGCCAATTGACACCTGGACCCTACACCTTCGTCCTGGAATCAACCAAAAAAGTTTCACGTAATGCACAGCTGGATAAACGCCGTACGATAGGCGTACGTATCCCTGACCACCCCGTGGTACAGGGATTGCTGGATGTATTGGATGAACCGCTATTGAGCTCATCTCTTATACTGCCGGACCCCGATGGCAGGATCATGGACAGTGAAGACCTCTATGACGAGGTTTACGGGCAAGTTGACCTGTTTGTAGATGCCGGATATTGCGCACTTGAACCTACAACACTGATAGACCTGACCAGCGGAACGCCGGAAATTCTGCGCCGTGGTGGCGGCGTGATAGACTTTCTCTGAAATGGAAGCGGAAAAGCACCACAACAGGGTTACAGCAGAAAGAGAAGGTATCCAGGAGGAGATGCCCTTTGCCCTGGTGCAAGGTCAACCTGTTACTGAAGTCCCCCATGATTTATATATCCCACCGGACGCCCTTGAAATCATACTCGAGGCTTTTGAAGGTCCGCTGGATCTTCTGCTATACCTGATTCGCCGCCAAAATCTCGACATTCTTGATATACCTATCATGGAAATCACCGAACAATATATCGTATACATTGAAATGTTGGAGGACGTTCAGTTTGAATTGGCGGCTGAATACCTGGTGATGGCAGCCATACTGGCAGAAATCAAATCCAGGATGCTGCTGCCCCGACCTTCCTCCGATGGCGATGAAGAATCTGATCCAAGGGCGGAACTGGTCAGACGATTGCAGGAGTATGAACGATTCAAACAGGCCGCCGGTGATCTTGACGAATTGCCGAGGCTAGGCAGGGATTTTGCCCTGACCCAAGCCTATATTGAAGACAAAACCGTGGTAAAAGTGCCACCCAAGGTCGATTTGCGTGAACTCCTTTCGGCACTTAGAGATGTATTGAGTCGAGCTGATTTATTTACCAGTCACCAGATATCGGGGGAACCCTTATCGGTTCGCGAACGAATGTCACGTATCATGAGCGTACTGGATGGCAATCCCTACGTGGAGTTTCATCATCTGTTTGATCCGGAGGAAGGTCGTATGGGTGTCGTGGTCAGTTTCCTCGCGTTGATGGAACTGATCCGGGAACAGCTGGTGGACCTGATACAAAATGAACCCTTTGGAAAAATATATATAAAATCACCCGAATGAATGAACAAGACGACATGACAATAGCTCTAATGATCAAGGGTGAACAGCTTCAAAAAATCCTGGAAGCGGCCCTGCTGGCAGCAGGAGAACCTCTCTCAACATCCCAGTTGGCCGCATTGTTCACTGATGATGAACGTCCACCTGTTGGTGAAATTAGCAGAGCGCTGGAACAATTGAGGGTGGATTGCGCCAATCGTGGTGTTGAATTGAAAAAAGTGGCCAGCGGTTATCGCTTACAGGTCAGACAGGATCTCAATGAGTGGGTTGCCCGCCTGTGGACAGAACGTCCCCAGCGTTACTCACGCGCACTTCTCGAAACAATGGCATTGATCGCCTATCGGCAACCCATAACCCGTGGCGAGATTGAGTCTGTACGTGGCGTTTCCGTCAGTACCAGCATCATTCGCACACTTCAGGAACGGGAGTGGATACGTGTCGTTGGTCACCGGGATGTTCCGGGTAAACCGGCATTATTCGGTACCACGAAGACCTTTCTGGATTCGTTTAATTTACAAAACCTCGACGATCTCCCAACACTGGCTGAAATCCGTGACATGGAAAACCTTGAACCCGAGTTGCAACTGGAACCCGCTCACGTGGAATCCGACGGGCAGGACCTGGAAAACCAGGTAGATGAAGATCAGGCCAATGAAGATCAGGCCAATGAAGATCAGGATGATATAGAAACCCCGGGCCAGGAATTTGCGGACCCGGACCCAGAAATCCAAGCAGATACCCCGCAAACATGAAGCAGCATAAACATCCGCGACACGGCAAAGAATCAGCGTCACAGAAACCAGTAACCAGGACAGAACTAAAGGCCGAACGTCTGCAGAAAGTCATG
>CBDTVF010000375.1:0-3449 GCA_965363775.1 uncultured Gammaproteobacteria bacterium | reverse complement strand
CATTGGACATGTCATGCGAAAGTGACGCCCAGGGATTAAATCGATTTGAAAGAGGCAACTACTATTATCAACACATTATGGATTTCAGTACGACTGCAAACCATATAAAGCTTGAAATTGATGGAGTTGGTCATAGTTCTACTGGCGTGTTTAACTCTGCTGAGGGAAGGGCAACGATCTTCAACACTACCGGTTTTAATATCAACGCCGGACTGAACGATGCCTGGTATGACCCTGATACCAGCGGACAGGGTTTCTTCATCACCGTGTTTCCCGATCTGGGCTTCGTGTCAATGGCATGGTTCACTTACGATACTGAGCTTCCAGCCGAAGATGCCACTGCAAACCTGGGTGATCCCGGCCACCGTTGGTTAACAGCAATAGGTCCAATTGAAGGCAATCAGGCGATTATGCAAATTGAAATGACTTCCGGCGGTATATTTGATGCCGCTACTCTTATCGACCGTACTGACCCACCGGGTTCAGATGGAACAATTTTACTGACTTTTACCAGCTGCAATTCGGGTACTGTTGAGTACGACATTCCGTCAATCAACAGGCAAGGAACAGTACCCATACAGCGAGTCGTTGGTGACAATATTACGCTTTGTGAGGCACTCAAAGCAGAATGAGAATCGGCTCTGCTATGATTCTATAAAGTTCCGCATTTGTTAAGGATTATCAGATGCCTGCCGCGGAGCAGAAGCCTGCAGATTAAATCAGCGATTGGGGCAGGCGTCGGATAATCCTTAACAACAGGAGCCCTTCAATAATTAGATACATCTGGCCTCATCGGCTGAGCGGGGCTTTATAAACTGAAAGAATTGTTGGAGTAGGTTGGGGTGGTTGCGGCAGCCTTGGTTCCGCAATGACCTGTAGATTATCGATAGCTCCGATTTTCCGGGGGTCACCATCTGCATATATAAGCAGCTCGATGTCCAGATTTTGCCATTTACGAAGATTGGCAACGTATCCGGGAATCTGATACCTGTAGCCGTGCAGGCCAAGCCCAGGGCTGTCAATATTGAGTTCGTCAGCCAGCGCGCGATCGCGGATGAATGTGCGTTCAGGCCTGGCCTTATGAATCAATTTCCCCCACATACCCCGGACCAGCACCTGGACCCGGAGATTTTTATGCGGCAGCGCCATGTTAATCAAGGCCCACCCAATCGTAATTTTCAGGAATGCTGAAGAACTTGTGGTGCAGCTTGTATCCCGAAAGGGTCACGCCTGTCGGTTTTTCAGGAAAGGCCAGCTTGATGAGGTCGTTTACATGCACAAGATCCTCGTGGATCTCGTCATACACCTTGCCCGTGATGTACTCCTCGATGAAATTGGGGTTTCGTTTGTCAATCAGCACCCGAAACGGCTCATCCATGGGATAGATCATCGCCACGGTATCAAGCAGTTCATTTAACTCGAGCCGGGCCCGGAATTCCACAAGGAAATTCTCAATGTCGACGTCTGGTCTCAGCTTGCCCTTGCGCTCAGTAAAGAGAAAAGGTTCGATGCTGAGTGTTGCCTGCACACCGGCGTCACGGGCCTCGCCCACGCGCTGGATGAACTGTTCGGTTGCTGCCGTCGGATCACTGGCGGAACCGACGTGAATCCAGGTCAGGTTGGTGAAAGGTGCCAGGTCTTCCGTAAAATTCCAGTTATACATTGCACTGGCATTGAAGCCGAAATATTCGAGATGCCCATAGCGCTCGTCATCCGAGGTAAACAAGTCCTCTTCAGGCCAGTCTGCGTATTGAGCAAACACGCCCGCGCTCGCTCGCGCGCAGATTAGCCCGGCAAGAACCAAGCCAGAAAATATTCGATTTATGAAGGTTGTCGTGCCATTGATTATGGGCACTCAAAATAACGGCAACGTGTGTTGAATGCAATGGACACGGACTGATCTGGCTATTTGTGCAGGGACACTTCAGGGTACTCATAACATTATCGCCAAACGTGTTGTGGGGCCGGTTGAGATCGCAGCCAGTTAGCGGTTGTTCACCAAGCTTGATTTCTTTCAAGACAAATAACTGGAGTCGGCCAATACCGGACATTTACAAGTCAGTTTTTACTCTGACCTCAAATGTTGCACAAATGTTGCTGAGACAACCAAGTTGCGAGCACGGTGGTTAAACGCAAGGACGTCTACAGAGGCCGCTAGATACTTTTTGGACGATCTGCCAGCAGACACAATATTTCAAACATCAGGGTGGCACCGACCAGCGCTGTGTTTCCTGTCTGATCGAAAGGTGGGGAAACTTCAACCACATCGCCCCCGATCAAGTTGAGTTCGGCCAGTCCACGTAACAGCGCCTGGGCCTCGATGGTCGTGATGCCACCAATTTCAGGTGTGCCTGTACCGGGCGCATATACCGGGTCGAGACCATCTACGTCAAAGGAAATGTAAGTCGGGCCATCGCCGACCACGCGGCGCGCCTCGGTGATCACGGCATCAACACCAATTTTAGTGAACTCCTCCATGAACATGACCCGCATACCGGATTGTTCCGAAAAATCCCAGCCGTCGCTAAAGGTCTGGGCGCCACGGATACCGATTTGAATAGTGCGTTCAGGATCAAGTACGCCGTCTTCTACGGCCAGCCTGAACGGTGCGCCATGGTGAAATTTGCAGCCCTGGAATGGGCCCCAAGTGTCAGTGTGTGCATCAATATGGATCAGGCCAACAGGTCCTGAGCGCCCCAGGGCTTTCAATATCGGATAACTGATGGAGTGGTCTCCACCGACTGAAAGCGGAACGGTGCCAGCGTCAACAACTTCCCGCATGAATGATTCTATTTCTTCAGCTACTGTTGCTGGATCAAACATTGAGCAGAACCGGACATCGCCAAGATCGGCTACCCTGCAAGCCTCGAAGGGATTGAAGCGAGTGACATGGTGAGTGGTTCGTATTAGTGATGATGAATTGCGTATCTCGCGCGGACCATGTCGGGCGCCTGGGCGATTGGTGACGCCACCATCATAAGGCACGCCAATCAGTGCAATATCAACCTCGGCGGGCTCACTCGCCAGGGGACAACGCATAAACGTTGGGATTTCCGAAAATCTCGGCGCCTTCTGCGGATCAAAACTGTCTGAATTGGAATTTGTCATTTTAAAACCCACCCAATAGGCAATGGCTGCAACAAGCGGCAGCGTGATCATGGTTCTTAACAGGAAGATTACCACGAGTTTGACAAAATTCAGTGGAATCCGGCCTTTCAGCATCTGATGCCGAAGCGATCGATAATGCGTAGTACAAGCGCCCTGAGAGGGCCGGGAAGGGCATATCTCACTTAGACCTTGACTCGCAAAAGCTTGACTAAACCTTTTTCAGGCAATGTGACATCCCGTTTAGAAATGGCTTAGATGCTGTATTATATTGGTTTATATGGCTTTAAATGGTGCCCGGGGCCGGAATCGAACCGGCACGGTATTTCTACCGAGGGATTTTA
>CBDTVF010000374.1:0-3468 GCA_965363775.1 uncultured Gammaproteobacteria bacterium | reverse complement strand
GTGAGATGACGGAAACTCCCCCTTTTCGCATGAAGGGTGTCAGGCGGGGAAAAGGAACGCAGAATCCATTCTCCATGTTGATGACACCGATACAGTTGGGTCCGATAAAACGAATACCGTATTTTTTGGCAATCGCTACGACTTCATTTTCGATATCCCTGCCTTCGTCGCTGTACTCACTGAATCCGGCGGTTTCGATGACCGCTCTCTTTACGCCTTTTTGTCCGCATTCTTCCATGACCTGGGGTACAAACCTGGCCGGGACGAGTATCACGACCATATCGACATGATCCGGGATGTCTAAGACAGATTTGTAAATACGCCGGGTGGTAATGGCTCCTCCGTTGGGACCGACCGGGTAAACAATGCCATCGAAGCCGAAATCGATCAGATTCAGCATTATGTTCCGTCCCAGGTTATCCGGTTTTGCCGAAACACCTACAACAGCTACACTTTGTGGAGAGAAAATACCTTTCATTACTGCCTCCTGGTTGCAGGCAATATAGCTCTAATTACACCCGTACTCAACGATTGATAAATTGAGGCAGCATAAATAGGATCAGGGTAAAAACCCCTCTTTCAAAGGTGAGGAACCGATGCCAGGAACTCAACCAGTCGATGAACAAGTTGCTAATGAACTATAACGGGAAGCGGTAATCCATTAGTATTCACTCTCATTGCTGCCCGGTTTTAAATCACTGACTGTCTGGAGCATTCGGGAAAAGTCAACGAGTGCCACAAACCACCTTTCGGAACCTGAATTAACCCATGAAAAACATTTTACAAAAAGCGGTCATTCTTCCACTCATCGTTATCATCGCAGTGGCATTGGTGGTTGCTAAAAAGAAGTCCAAGTCGCCTGTTGATCATGAGGAACTGGGGTTTCCTGTTAAAACTGTTGAAGTGATAACTGCCAAAAAGATCCCGTTTAGGGCACGTTCAACGGCGTATGGCAATGTAGAACCGGCCATTCTTATGCAGGCCAAGTCAGAGGTCTCGGGAAAGATCAGTTATACACACCCCGCATTGAAAAAGGGTGGGAACCTGGCCCAGGGAACCGTGGCTTTGCGGTTGGAACCAACCACATTTGAGTTTTCACTGAACCAAAGCAAGGCCGCGTTGGCCGGCAGTCAATCCGCGCTGGTCCAGTTGGGAGTCGAGGAGCAATCGATGCGCACCTCACTTGAGATCGCCAAGAAGAACCTTGAAGTCGGCAAAAAGGAGTTGGACCGTTTGTTGACTGTCTGGGAGAAAAAACTGATTTCCCGTTCGGTGGTAGATGCGGAAGAGCAGAAGATGTTGCAACTCAGTCAGCAGGTTGAGGATTTGCAGGGCAAGTTGACCAGTTTTGATAGTCGAAGGATAGCGACCCAGGCGCAAATCACCCAATCTGAATCACAACTTGCGCAAAGCCAGGATACGCTGGGGCGGACCGAGGTGATCATTCCGTTTGATGCAGTGATTGGCGAGGTTTTTGTAGAGAAAGGTGAATTTACGGCGGTGGGTAGTGTGTTGTTCGAGGCTTCCGGTGTGCAGGCTGTGGAAATCAATGCGCAACTGCCGACCCGTCAGTTCCGTCCATTACTGATGGGTAACTCAAATCAGCCGCTGAGTTTGCGTAATCCGGCAGAATTGCAGTCTGCGCTTTTGCAAATGGATCTTGAAGCACGTGTCAGCCTGGTTGGGTTCAAAGGTAATACTGCAAAGTGGCACGGTGAGTTATTGAGGATCAGTGATTCAATTGATCCGACCCGGGATACGCTGGGTGTGGTGATTGCGGTCAATAACCCCTATGAAGGTGTCATACCCGGCAAACGTCCGCCCTTGCTCAAAGGCATGTATACCGCGGTAGAACTGTATGCGCCAGCGCGTGAGATGATGGTCATACCACGCAAGGCCGTTCACCAGGGCCGCATCTATGTGGCCACAGGCAATAATGATTTGGAAATTCGTGAAGTGAATGTTCTTCATCGGCAGGGCAGGCTGGTGATTCTGGGTGGTGGCGTTGAGGAGGGTGAGAGAATCATCATAACGGATGTCATTCCCGTGATAGAAGGGTTGCCACTAAATCTGGTACAGGCAGTGGACTATGAGTTGCAGATGGCCCGTGACGCATTGGGTGATGATGGTAGCATTCTATGATTCGCTACTTCGCTGCACACCCTACCATCAGCAATATTGTGATGATGGCAATCATCGCGTTGGGTCTCGCATCGCTGGGCAATTTAAATAAGGAAACATTTCCACAAATCAAACCCAGCAAAGTTCAGGTCACCGTGGTCTACCCCGGTGCCGCGCCCGCTGATGTTGAGGCTGGTATCTGTAATCCGCTGGAGGATGCCACTGACGGTATCAGTTTTCTCAAAGAACAGGACTGTGATGCACGTGACAACATCGCAATATTTACACTGGAGATGTATGAATCCGGTGAAATTCGAGAGTTTACGGATGACGTCATTACTGCCATCGATGGGATTCAGAATTTCCCTCAGAATATCGAAAGCCCTGTCATCAAACAATTGGGTAGAATCAGCGCCGTCGCCAATGTCGCGATAACAGCAGATAAATTGACACCATCGGAGCTCAAGGTGCTTGCTGAATATTATCGCGATCGCCTGTTGGCCATGCCGGAGATACCCATCGTCACGCTGGCGGGTTTCTCCAAGCATCAGTTACAGATATTGATAAAACCCGATATCCAGCAAAAATATAGCCTGGGTGTTCAGGATATCGCCGCCCTGATTTCCGCCCAGGCTATCGAACTGCCGGCAGGTATCCTGGAGTCAACTGAAACTTCATACCAGATACGTTTTGATAACGTCAGGAAAACGGCAGATGAGCTGGCTGACCTGGTGATTATCAATACACCTGAAGGTGGTGAAATTAAGCTGGGAGATATCGCCAGGATTGAAGACAGGTTTGAAAACCCCGAGGAACGTGTCGAACTCAATGGAAAGCCGGCAGCTCTGTTGAAAGTCAGTAAAAACCTGATAGATGACACGCTCGAGGTATCTGATGCCCTGTATAAATTTGTTGAACAGGAAAACAGTATTCTGCCTGAAGGGACCCAACTTACCATTGTCAATGATGGCTCCACCTCGGTGCGGGATCGACTACAACTATTATTGAAAAACGGCTGGCAGGGATTGATCCTGGCAACGTTGGTGTTATTACTGTTTTTTACCTGGCGATACAGCTTTTGGATCGCGCTGGGCTTGCCCATTTCATTTCTGGGCGGGCTCGCCTTGATGACGGTTTTCGGTATCAGTATCAACATGATCTCCATGGTTGCCTTATTGATGGCCATTGGTATTTTGATGGATGATGCGATCGTTCTGTCTGAGAGTATTCATCACGAGTACAAAAAGGGTAAAACCCCGCTGGATGCCGCCGTTGATGGCACGACCAGAGTATTACGTGGTGTTATTGCTTCCTATCTGACCTCTGCTTTTCTGTTTGGCAGTTTGA
>CBDTVF010000373.1:0-3477 GCA_965363775.1 uncultured Gammaproteobacteria bacterium | reverse complement strand
GAAGAAAAAACCATCAACTTCTGAACTGCTCGACTGGTTAAAGCTGTTATTGGCCGAAGATGTACCTGCCGAGGCCTTATCCAGTGATGATCGCCGTAAATCATTACCACCCATGCACGGTGCATTGCTGAAGAATGAGCAGGATGTGCACCTGTTTGAACGTTTGATATTTCTAAACCAGCGCAACGCCCGATAAGTCGGATGTTGATCAGTTTTTTCTTTTTACTGAGGGAAGGGGGGCTGAAGGTCTCGATTACCGAGTTCCTGACCTTGCTGGAATTGTTGCAAAAGCGGGTTATACAGTTTGATGTCGAGCAGTTTTATTACCTCTCAAGAGCTTGCCTGGTAAAGGATGAATCCCTGTACGACCGCTTTGATCGTGTGTTTTCCGCCCATTTCAAGGGGGTTGAGGATTTGTTCGGACCGGATGGTGCCGATATTCCTGAAGAATGGTTGCGCAAACAGGTCGAGTTGGGTCTGAGCGAAGAAGAGAAAGCACAGATAGAGGCAGTGGGTGGCTGGGAAAAGCTGATAGAGACACTCAAAAAGCGTCTCGAGGAGCAGGATGAACGTCACCAGGGTGGGAGCAAGTGGATTGGCACAGGTGGTACTTCGCCTTTTGGCGCCTATGGTTATAACCCGGAAGGCATTCGAATAGGTCAGGAAGGCTCAAGACATCGCCGGGCGGTGAAAGTCTGGGACAAACGTGAGTTTCGCAATCTTGATGATTCACTGGAGCTGGGCACACGCAACCTTAAGGTCGCTTTGCGTCGGTTAAGACGCTTTGCACGTACCGGTGCTGCCGAAGAACTGGATCTGCCGGATACGATTGAAAGCACGGCAAAGAACGCCGGTTTGCTGGACATCAAAATGGTTCCGGAGCGTCACAATGCCACCAAGGTACTGCTGTTTCTGGATATCGGTGGTTCCATGGACGACCATGTGCGGGTGTGTGAAGAACTGTTCTCGGCTGCCAGCAGTGAATTCAAACATCTCGAATATTTCTATTTTCACAATTGTGTGTATGAAGGCCTGTGGAAGGATAATATGCGTCGTCATAGCGTCCGGATACCGACCATGGACTTACTGCATAAGTACTCCGCCGACTACAAGCTCATCCTGGTGGGTGATGCCACGATGAGTCCATATGAAATCCAGTATCCCGGTGGTAGCGTGGAGCACTGGAATGAAGAAGCCGGTGCGACCTGGATGAAGCGTTTGCTGAACACCTATTCAAAGGCCATCTGGTTGAATCCAGAGCCTGTCCAGCGTTGGGAACACACGCCATCCATTCAAATGCTTTCCCAGTTGATGGAACAACGCATGTACCCGCTGACTGTCAATGGTCTCGAACAGGGTATGCGAGAATTATCCTGAGCAGTTTCGGATCAGAGTTTAACCAAATTACAGACACACATCCTGTGATTTGTCATATACTCACAAATGTCTGCAAATCACAGGCATCTCTGAGAAACATTTGAGAATGCAATCGCGTTCATCTTCACACATTCGGAGTCCAGTAATAATGAAACATAAGTACCTGGTCCTTTTTGCCATTCTGTGTGGCATCGTTTTTATACCCTCAACTCAGGCAGCCGCGGACAAGCCGTCGTTGCAACCACTTAGCCTGGAAGAAATTGTCACGTTGAAAAAGGTAAAAAGTGTACACCTGAGCCCCAATGGGGATGCCATCGCCTACCTGCTCACGGTGCCGCGAACACTGTACGAAGATGATGACGGTGACGCCTGGGTGCAGTTGCATGTCGTGGACTTGAAGGGTAATTCAAGACCCTATTTTTCCGGTGAAGTGGTGGTTTCTTCCGTGGCCTGGTCGACCGATGGCAACATGATGTACTTCGTGGCGCGTCGGGATATGGATGCCAAGTATGCGGATATTTTGAAAATGTCACTGCATGGCGGAGAGGCATCGGTTTTCTACGAAGGAAAAAGTGATATCAAGGCCATATATCCCTCGCCCGATGGTGCGATGCTGGCTTTCCTGGCGACTGATCCCAAGCCCGCAGTGGATGAAGAATTGGCGGACAAAGGTTTCAAGGCACTGGTCTATGAAGAGTCCAGGAAAAATACCAGGGTTTGGATGCTGGATCTGGAAACCGGTAAGGCCCTTGCGCATGACCTGCCTGGCACGGCTTCAAAACTGGCCTGGGCACTAGATGGCAAACATTATGCCGTTGCACTGGCGCCGACACCGTCGGTCGATGATGGTTATCTCGCGCGAGATATATTTGTCGTCGACACCGAAAAAGCCAGTGTGCGCAACCAGCTTGGTTTGGTCGGTAAACTCAAAGACTTTGCCTGGTCACCGGACGGTAAACGAATCGCATACATTGCTGGCGAGAATATCAACGACCCCAGCCCCGGTCGAATTTACATGATCTCGTCACAGGGAGGTGAGCGCAGGGAACTGGTGCCTGCCTATGATGGTCAGGTGGAGGATTTCTACTGGGTTGATAATGACAACATTGCTTATAGCAGTGCCCGTGGCTTGTGGAGCGAGTTGTCCAGGATTTCATTACTTGAGATCGAAGCTGCAGACGAGGCACCTGAAACCGGACCGATCTTGCGCAGCATCGATTCATTACCGGGTCAGCGTGTTATAGCAGCGGTCGCAGACCGGCCAACACATCCGCCCGAAGTCTATTTATTGAAACCCGGCGCCAATCCACGTCGGTTGACGGATTCGAATCCTTTCCTTGCCCAGCGTTTGCTTGGAAAACAGGAAGCGATCACCTACAAGGCGCGTGATGGCCTGGAACTGGGTGCTGTTCTTATTCACCCCACCTCGCGCCGTACCGTTCAAAGCAAACCACTGGTCGTGTTCGTCCATGGTGGGCCCGAGGGTCATCGCTCAAATGGCTGGGTATCGAATTATTCACAACCCGGTCAGGCACTGGCAGCGCAGGGGTATACCGTTGTTTATCCCAATTATCGTGGTAGTACAGGTCGTGGCGTGGCGTTTTCCAAATTGGGGCAACATGCTTATGCGGGAGCGGAGTTTGATGATCTCGTCGATGTGAAAGATCACCTGGTCAAGGCTGGCCTGGTGGACTCTGAACACACAGGCATTTCGGGTGGTTCCTATGGCGGTTATGCATCCATGTGGGCCGCCAGTGCGTTATCTGAACACTTTGCCGCGGCCGTTGCGTTCGTGGGTATTTCAAACCAGTTATCAAAATTTGGCACCAGTGATATTCCGCGGGAAATGTTTAACGTTCATTCACGCGCCTGGCCGTGGGAAGACTGGATGTGGATGCTCGAACGCAGTCCGGTGTTTCATGCCGACAAGACCCGTACACCTTTGCTGATTCTGGCCGGTGATAAGGACCCGCGTGTTCATCCGAGCCAGTCGATGGAAATGTACCGGCATGTCAAATTGCGTACCGACACACCGGTGAGACTGGTGCTTTACCCGGGTGAAAAACATGGCAACAAGCACACTGCGGCACAATTTGATTA
>CBDTVF010000372.1:0-3491 GCA_965363775.1 uncultured Gammaproteobacteria bacterium | reverse complement strand
ATCCAGCAATACCAGGTCGGGGATGTGCTCATATGCCCGCTCCAATGCCTGTTGGCCATCGTCGGCAAGGTCACAGTGATAGGTGTCACAAAGTAACTCGAACAGGTAATTCTGCATGTCCTTATTGTCCTCGACAATAAGGATGGAGGGCTTGCCATCGTCAACCTGGTCTGCCACAACTATCGGCGCGACTTCCGCTTGAGTTATTGATTCTACTTCCAACGAAATAGCTTCCGCGTTGACAGATCCTCCTCTGTTTTGGCTCATCTCAGGCGCCATGTGACCTTGCGGAAGATATACAACAACCGTTGTTCCTTTACCTGGGACGCTGTCCAGTTGGACACGACCACCATAGGCAACCACCAGTTCCCTGACGAGCGCGAGGCCGATACCAGCACCGGGAACCGCCTCGCCATGGTCACCAACCCGATGAAATCGTTCGAATATGACCTCCTGGTCCTCTTTGGAGATACCCACGCCGGTGTCGCTGACCGCCAGAGCAACCATTCCGCTTTCGTCCAGGGTGGTGCCCATGGTGATACTGCCACCTGCGGGCGTGTACTTGATTGCATTGGATAGCAGGTTCAGCAAAATCTTATCCAATGCATCCGCTGCACAATTCACATACAACTCATCACCTGGCTGCATGGTGAGTTTAAGATCCTTCTCCTCAGCCAGTACTCTGAATGATTCGGTAATCGTCCGGGCCGTCTTGGTAATTGCTTGCGTTGACTTCGGCAGGGGCTCCTCTCCACCCAACTGCGCCAGTCCCAGCAGTTGATCCACCAGGCGTAACAGGCGTTGGCTATTGCGCCTGATCAGTTGCAGGTACGAGTGGTTTTGCGGGTTTTCCGTGTTCTGCAACATCCTTTTAACGGGACCACTTATCAATGTCAGCGGAGTACGGAACTCGTGTGAGATATTGGTGATCAGTTTTTCTTTGAGGTGTAGCAATTCTTCCAGGTCCTCGGCCTGGTGCTCGATATGTTGTTCATGCTCCCTGATCCGGGCAGTTCGCTCCTTGACGGTCTTTTCAAGCAATTGTGCACGCCGGGTTAGACCGAGTGTTCGCAACCTGATGTAGCTAAACATGGTGAGGAAAAATGCGATGACATAAATACTGTAAGCCCACCAGGTTCGCCACCAGGGTGGCAAAATTCTGACATTGATAAAAGACTCATCGCCCCACTCCGCATCCCGGCTTCTGGCTTTGACACGCAGCACATAATTTCCTGACGGGACATTGGTAAAGGTGGCATGGCGATTATCCGAACCTGTTTCAATCCAGTCTTCATCGAATCTTTCCAGCTTGTAGGCATACTTTAGATCCTTGGGGTATTTGTAGCCCGGGGCGGCAAATTCAAAAGAAAATAGGCGGTTCTTATATGTGAGCGTAATTTCAGTTACGACATTAATATGTTTACTCAGTGGTGTCGTTTGTTCTGTTCTACTGACTGGAACAGGCTTGTTTGCCAGGCGGAAATCCGTGAATACAACTTTCGGATCATGTTGGTAGTCAGGCAGTTCATCCGGGCTGAAAATGTTGATTCCACCCCTGCCTGATATGATCATTTCACCATTGCTGAGCAACAATAAGTTAACTCCTTCATCTAACGCAATGGAGTCTTTCAGATAACTTCTTGCCTCACCAGTGACTGGATTGAATTTCCGTACTATCTTACTCTGCGCATTGCTCAACCACAGGTTGCCATTGCTATCAAATTCTAAGGCATCAGTCCGCCCCAAAGAGGTTCCGGCTATGTCGTTGACATGAATAAATACTTCGTCGGACGAATTGAATCGATCTACTCCGGTAGTTGTTCCTACCCAAAGGATTCCATTCTGATCTTGTTTGATGGAGGTTACATATCCCTCCCTTATGCTGCCTGGAATATTGGGATCATGCGAATAACAGGTGAATGTCCCGGTATCCTGATCAAATCGATTAATACCAAGAATGGACGCGATCCACACGGTATCAACTTCAGTAATTAATCCAATACTAAACCGCTCTCCTTCCAAAGTACCTGGCTGATCCGGGATGGACTGAAACTGAGTAAATTCTCCACTGCCCGGATCGAACCGGATCACTTCTGAATACCCACCCAACCAGAGAAACCCGTGTGAGTCTTCACCAATTATCCACACTCTGGAATTTGCCATGGAACCCAATGAAAGTTGGGTAAATGTTCCGTTTATTTCGTTGAATCGACTTAAGCCGGTTAGAGTTCCAATCCAGAGTACTCCATTCTGGTCAACATACAGATCAGAAATGTCGTTACTAGGCAGGCTGCCTGGGTTGTTGGGATCGTTTCGAAAGACTGTCACGGTTCCTGCCACTCGGTCAATCCTGTCAAGACCCAGTCCGTCATGCCCAATCCATAGGAGGCCAGCGTGATCTTCGGCAACGGCAAAAATAAAGTTGGAACTTAGGCTATTGGGATCTTTCTGGTCATGTCTGTAAGCACCAAAAGCCGGGTTATCCGGGTCAAACTTACTGATAGTATTGTTAAGCCCCAGGACCCATATGAACCCACTTCGATCCGGGTAAAGGAAAAATGGGGCATGGGAATCTGCAACAATACTGTGCGGGTTCGATGAATCATGTAAATAGTGGTTAAATTTCCCGGTCTCGGGGTCGAAACTGGTCAGGCCCCTATATCTGTCATCAAACCACAGGCGACCCTGACCATCTTCAACAATGTTTCCATCCACAAGCTGATTCATTTTGTCCTTAAGGCCGCCCGGGTGTACATGGTCACAAGTTTGGTGAGAGTAAGTGTTGCTCCGGTGGTCATACTTGATCAGACCGTTTCCGTTGCCACTAATCCAGAAATTCCCCTCCTTATCCTCCAGAATTCCACCTACACCGAAACTTGGCACTCGATCGGCTTCGGTAGCTGGCTGAGCACATTGTGATTGCCCGGAGTCACATGCAAATACGCGCGTAAATGTGTTGCTATCCCGGTCAAACCGGGCCAAATCAGGTACCCCCGCCCATGCGAAGGTACCGACCCAAAGCACACCGGAGAGATCTTCATAAATATTAAAAACTGTCCCTGCGGGTAGCGTGTCTGTTTTTTCAGTATCATGATGGTAGTGTTCAAAAGTGCCGCTAATCCGGTCAAACCTGCTAAGGGCAGTGGTTCGGATGTCAGGACGCCAATGGGACACCCAAAGCATCCCCTCGTGATCTTCAAAAATCTGAAACACTGAAGCAGCGCCGAGACTGGTGGGATTATCTGGATCATGTGTGTAGTGGGTAAAGGATTCCTGTTCGCGATTAAAACGGCTTAACCCAAGCGGTGTTCCAAGCCAAATCACATCCTGTCGATCGATATAGACAATTGGTACGTAGTTGGACAAAAGTAAATCAGGGTTTTCGGGGTTGTTTTTAAAAACGGTAAACCGGTAGCCATCGTACTTGACCAGTCCGTCGCCAGTGGCAAACCACAAGAAACCATATTTATCTTGCACCATTGTTTGGAATG
>CBDTVF010000371.1:0-3496 GCA_965363775.1 uncultured Gammaproteobacteria bacterium | reverse complement strand
TGCTCTACCTCCTGCATCCCTGCAGTCGTGCGCGTCCTGCGCCCGCGGCGTACCGTTCATACCCCAGGGCACCCTCTCGACCGGCAACCGGCCTCACCTTGTCCTGAACATAAGCAGTTTTCACCCACATGATTTACAATCTCCCAAGTTGAATAGCTAAAGAAACCTCATGATCGTACTTGGTATAGAAACATCCTGTGATGAAACCGGTGTGGCGCTGTATGACAGCGACGCCGGCTTACTGGCACATGCCTTGTTCAGCCAGGTTGAAATTCACGCCGAATACGGCGGGGTTGTGCCCGAAATTGCCTCACGGGACCATGTACGTAAGTTATTACCACTGATCAATCAGTGTCTCGAAAACGCTGGTCTGACGCGTGCTGACATCGATGCAGTCGCCTATACCGCAGGCCCTGGGCTAATTGGGGCTTTACTTGTTGGCACAGCCATCGGCCGAAGCATTGCCATGGCACTGGGAAAGCCAGCACTTGCGGTTCATCACATGGAAGGTCATCTGTTGGCGCCGATGCTCGAAGCAGATCCACCGGAAGTTCCATTCGTGGCATTACTGGTTTCAGGTGGTCATACCATCCTGATAGAGGTGCGCGCGATTGGTGAATACAGGATTCTTGGAGAAACCCTGGATGATGCGGCAGGTGAGGCCTTTGACAAAACGGCAAAACTGCTGGGGCTCGGCTATCCAGGTGGTCCCGCACTGGCTAAACTGGCTAAACAGGGTGATCCTGAACGTTTTTCATTTCCCCGACCGATGACCAATAAGCCGGGGCTCGATTTCAGTTTTAGCGGATTAAAAACCCACACCCGCAACCTGTGGATCAACAGCGAAAAGGATAAAACCACCCAGGCAGACATTGCTGCGGGTTTCCAGCAGGCGGTTGTAGACACCCTGCTGATCAAGTGCCGCCGGGCCATGCAGCATACCCGTGCACCAGCATTGATAGTTGCCGGTGGAGTCGGGGCAAACCTGGCTCTCAGGCAAACCCTGCAACAGGCCGGTAAAAAGCATGGCTGGAAAGTCTCCTATCCGCGACTTGAATTTTGTACCGATAACGGTGCAATGATCGCCTTTGCCGGTTGCCAACGTTTGATGGCGGGTGAGCGGACAGGACCCGTCCTGCAGGCTTTTGCACGCTGGCCACTAGATCAACTTCCACCACTGGGAAGCCAGGTTTCCCGGTAGACAAAGAGAGTATTTGTATGACAAAGGATCTTGTTTTTATAGAAGATTTACGTATCCAGACCGTGATAGGTGTATTCGACTGGGAGCGCGAAATCACCCAGACGATAAGCCTTGATCTGCAAATGGCATACGCTATCAGTCGGGCGGCAAAAAGCGATGATATCGTCGACACGCTGGACTACAAGGCGGTTTCAAAACGCCTGATCCAGTTCGTAGAATCCAGTGAATTTCAACTCGTGGAAGCACTCGCGGAGCACTGTGCCAGAATCGTGCTGGAAGAATTTCCCGTCACCTGGCTGCGGCTGAAGTTGAGCAAGCCGGGTGCAGTACGCGGTTCCAGTGCAGTGGGTGTCATTATCGAACGCGGGGAGTCATGAGCACTGCCTGGCTGGGCCTGGGCTCCAATGTCAACGCGGATACCAATATTCGCGCCGGCATCAGGGCGCTAGAAGAAACATTCAGAAATGTCAGACTTTCGCCAGCTTATGCCAGCACAGCCGTCGGGTTTGAGGGTGACGACTTCATCAATCTGGTTGCCCGCGTAGAAACGGATATGCATCCGATGGAGTTACGCCAGTATCTACGTGACCTGGAAGACCGCTACGGCCGAAAACGTGACGTGCCGAAATTTTCAGATCGCTCACTGGACGTGGATATCCTGTTGTATGACGATCTGGTGGTATTGTCACCGGTGTTGGAGATACCACGCGCCGAGATTTTGAAGTTTGCACATGTGCTAAAACCGCTTGCTGACCTTGATCCTGATCTGGTTCACCCTACTGAACGTCGCTCCATATCAGAAATCTGGGAGTCATCCGGCTTGGATGATGGTTGTTTGAGCTTGTTACCATCTTTCCAATAACACGGCCACCGTCTGACTACCGTAGGGTGGGTAACTTGTTACCCACGCGTTTATTGTTCCACACACGGTATTGGTGGGTGACCACACGGTATATCGCGATTGAGCACATGGACAAGGTGAGGCCGGGAAGCGGTCGAGAGGGCAGCCTGGGCTGTGTGCGGCGCGATCGTTTGGGTACCGCGTGGGTAACAAGTTACCCACCCTACATGGCAAATCAGATATTCAAACTCCGACCACCATCAACCGCCAAAACCTGGCCGGTCACATAAGGTGCATCCAGTCCCAGGTATGCCACTGCTGAAGCGATGTCCTGTGGGGTTCCGGCGCGCTTCATGACAGTTCTGTCCAGGATATTTTTCTGATATTCAGAATCAAGCTCGTGCTCGGGCCACAAAATTGCGCCAGGCGCGACACCATTGACACGTATTTGCGGGCCGAGATCCCTGGCCAGGGCAAGCGTCATCATCTGTAAACCGGCCTTGGCCATGCAATACACTGCGTGATCAATCATGGGCCTGACAGCATGGACATCCAGCAGATTGATGACGCTACCGCCGGCAGTAGTCAACTCGGGTAGCAGTGCCTGGGTCAGGAAGTACGGACCGCGAAGATTGCTGTCCATCAGGTCATCCCACTGCGTCATGGTGGTAGTGCCAACCGACGTCGGGAAAAATCTCGAGGCATTGTTTACCAATAAATCCAGTTGGGACGTGTGGGTTTTTACCTGCCCGACCAACTGGTTGATCTGTTCTGCATCACCGAGTTCAGCCTGGACAATGATTGCGCTGCCCGGTCTCAAGCTGTTCAGTTTTTCCGCCAATTCATCAACTGCACCACGACTCTGGTTGTAATGCAAAAACACATCACAGCCGCGTTGGTGCAGGGTTTCTGCAATACATACACCAATACGCCGGGCGGCCCCGGTGACTAGTGCTGTGTATCGGACATACCTGTTTCTGGACTTTGTTGTTTCACTCACTGAAACTACCCACCTATGTGCTCTGCAAATTCTCACAACATCCTGCCCGAACCGCCCGAAGAGCTCAAGTGCGTGAGTAAAGAATTAGCAGCGGTTATTCGTGCAAAGATCACCGAAAACGGCCCCATTTCATTTTCAGACTATATGGAAATGGCCCTCTACGAACCCGGATTGGGTTACTACAGCGCTGGTTTACAGAAGTTTGGAGAGGGCGGTGATTTTGTCACTGCCCCACAGCTTGGTAACGTATTTGCACGTTGTCTGGCAAACCAGATAGGACAGATCAGTGCCAATCTATGCCAGCAAGACCCTGGTCAATATGAAATCATTGAAGCAGGTGCAGGTAGCGGAGCATTGGCAGCTGACTTGCTCAAAGCATTGCAGGACAATCACCCACCGACACGTTACCGGATACTGGAGCGAAGCGCCCATCTGCGACAGGTACAAAAAGAAA
>CBDTVF010000370.1:0-3499 GCA_965363775.1 uncultured Gammaproteobacteria bacterium | reverse complement strand
AAGCCAACCCGCAGGGCCCTCCTGTGGGATTCCGCCGCTGCGTTTCATCGCTTGTAAAGGACTAGCCATTCACCGCGCACTGCGCCTTGCAGCGAAACCCCACAGGAGAGCTGAAGCTCGCAATTATTACATCGAAGGAACACAGAAGATCTGGCCATGATAAAAGTAAGCAACCTGCACAAGTCTTTCGGTAAAGTTAAAGCCGTCCGGGGTATTTCTTTTGAAGTACGTGACGGTGAGATCACCGGTTTGCTGGGACCAAATGGTGCCGGCAAAACCACAACACTGAGAATGCTGTACTCACTATTGCCTCCTGACCAAGGTGAAATTCGCATTGACGGACTGGACCCAACAAAAGATGCAATGGAGATCAAGCGCACACTGGGTGTTGTGCCTGACAGCCGCGGTTTATATACACGTATGAGTGCGCGTGAAAACATTGCTTATTACGGCAAACTGCATGGTATGTCGGGCAAGGATATCAACACGCGTATTGAAGAATTGTCAGAAACACTGGATATGTCAGACTTCATCGAACGGCGTACTGAAGGATTCTCCCAGGGACAGCGTGTCAAGGTCGCGATTGCACGTGCAATGGTACATAACCCGCAGACCGTTATGCTGGATGAGCCCAGCAACGGGCTTGACGTCATGAGTACGCGGGCTTTGCGGCGCTATGTTCTCAGCTTGAAAGAAGCCGGTCATTCGGTGATTTTATCTACCCACATCATGCAGGAGGTTGCAGCGCTATGTGACCGGATTGTCATCATCGCCGATGGCCGGATCGCAGCTGATGGAACGGCGGCAGAACTGCTGCAGAAAAGTGACTGCGACACGCTCGAAGACGCTTTTGTGCGACTGATCGGTTCTGAAGAAGGATTGCTGGCATGAGTGGTCTCGCAACGGTTTACAAAAAAGAAATACGTGAGAACCTGCGCGACCGGCGCTCGCTTTTCAATTCGGTGCTTTTAGGTCCAATTCTGTTCCCCATCCTGTTTATTGGTCTGGCCTATTTCGCCGGCAGCAAACAGCAGGAAAATGCCGAAAAAGTACTGGAAGTTCCCGTAGTGGGTGTGGAGCACGCACCCAATCTGGTCGGATTCCTGGAGCAGCAGGGTGTCGTTATCCAGGCAGCGCCGGCAGATCCGGAAATGTCGGTCAAAACCCAGGAGGTCCAGGTCATTGTCCGCATTCCTGAACAGTTCGGAGAGCAATGGACAACAGGTGAACCCGCGGTTATTGAAGTGATCGCAGACCCTTCACGACGGGAATCGCGTATTCCCCAGCAAAGGATTCGGGGATTACTGAATGCCTACGGTGCCCAGATCGGTCAATTACGGGTGCAACTGAGAGGGGTTTCACCCACACTTCGCTCACCTATCATGATCAAGGACGTGGATTTATCCACACCACAGAGTCGCGGTATGCTGGTCATGATCATGCTGCCTTATGTACTGATGATCACCGCCTTCACCGGTGGAATGCATTTAGCCATTGATTCGACAGCCGGCGAGAAAGAACGCAAATCACTGGAGCCCCTGTTAATCAGTCCGGTGCCACGCTGGCAAATCATGTTAGGCAAAATGTCGGCCACTGCGACCTTTGCCTTTGCATCACTGGTACTAACCCTGTTGGCGTTCCGCTTTGCCTTTCCACTGTTACCTACGGGTGCTCTCGGCGTCGATCTCAACCTCAGTGGAAAGGCAGTCGGCGGCATACTGATGGCGATATCACCTGTTGTCATCCTGGCCGCTGCCATGTTAACCACACTGGCTGCACTTGCAAAAAGCCTGCGTGAAGCCCAATCTTATATGAGTCTGGTTTTCATGATTCCGATGATTCCCAGTTTGATTTTTATGGTTAACCCGATGAAGCCCGAAACCTGGATGATGGCTATTCCCATGTTTTCCCAGAACCTGTTGATTGGTGAATTCGTGCGGGGTGAGTCTGTCAGCCTTCTGTGGTTGGCCATGTCGATGGGCAGCACACTGCTGATAGGTTTTGGATTTGCCGCGGTGGCGGCAACCTTGTTTAACCGGCCAAGAATCGTGTTTTCAAGCTAGGAGCAATACATCATGAACAGAATTCTTTTATTCCTTCTCACAGTTCTTTTATCCATGCCGGTGTTCGCCGGCGACCCACCCGCTGCGGGCTCTGAGGCCCCGGCTTTTAATTTACAGGATCAAAACGGCGACTGGCACGCATTAGAGGACTACAGCGGCCAGTGGTTGGCGGTTTATTTCTATCCGAGGGATGATACCCCGGGGTGTACAAAAGAAGCCTGTAACTTCCGTGACAACATATATGCTTTCAAGGCCATAGGCGCAGCCGTGGTTGGCATCAGCGTAGACGACGTCGAGTCACACAAGGAATTTTCTGACAAATACAAACTGCCATTTACAATCCTGGCGGATGAAAACAGCGAAACTGCAAAAGCCTATGGCGTGCTAAGAGACTACAAACTGGTAAAGCTGGCCAGCCGCCAGTCATTTCTGATCAGCCCGGAAGGCAACGTCGCCAAGCATTACGCCGACGTTGACCCTGATACGCACACCGATGAAGTATTGGCAGATATCAAAAAATTGATGGATGGCTGACGTTGACTGCATAACTAATCTGCATCGTAGGGTGGGTAACTTGTTACCCACGTTTTGTTGGTTCTGATTCGTGCGTAACAAGTTACGCACCCTACAAGTACCGCATCAATACAGCAGCTTAAGGATCGACGGAGTCTCCGTTTTCAGCCTTGGCATCACTCACGATCTTTCGCACATCTGCTAACAACTCTTTAGCGTCATACACAATGCCGGGTTGATGGTGAAATCCAGTGAAATCAGTTCATCACGCACCTGGTTCCATTTTTCAGAACCCGGTTCAACCGGGGGGTGCTGCGTAAGCATTCATCACCATACAGAAGATTAAAAACTTAATTAAATTTTTCATTAAGACCTTGTATTTGTTTGTAGAAAGCGTATTCTAAGATTCCAAGTATTATAGGAAACGGATTTCCTGGAGACTTTTGTCATGGATGACACAAGCAAGGCATATGCCAAACCCCTGAGCTGGTCTGACCCAGACGATCTGTCAACTTACCCGGAAATTGATCCCAATCTGGATGATTTTACTGTACCAGAAATAGAGGTTAAAAAGCCGGAATCTACAGATGATAGAACGCTTGATCGCTGGTTCCACGAGCAGCGTGGCAGCAAACGCGTTCCCAAACGTCTGAATGTGGCAAATGAGTTACTGGTGTCATCGGGCGGCCCTCTTAAAATGACCGGCAACATAACACTGATCGATGAAGACGGCAGTGTGACACACTCAAATAGTCTGAGCCTGTGTCGTTGCGGAGCATCAAAAACCAAGCCGTTATGCGACGACCAACATCTGGACGTCGAGTTTTTTGATCCCGGTGCCATATCGCAACTTTCAGATTGGATGCCCGTCAGCCGGCCGCAAAATATTACTGTGACTTGTGTAAAGAACGGACCCCTGAAAT
>CBDTVF010000369.1:0-3507 GCA_965363775.1 uncultured Gammaproteobacteria bacterium | reverse complement strand
GGACCGTAATCCCTGTGGCTCCAGTTCCGGTTCGGCGGCAGCAGTTGCTGCATCCCTTGCGGCGGGCGCCGTTGGCACAGAAACAAATGGTTCAGTTATCTGCCCATCGAATGCGAACGGCATTGTCGGCTTCAAGCCCACCGTTGGTTTGGTGTCGCAGCAATATATTATCCCGATCTCCTCAAGCCAGGACACAGCAGGGCCGATGACCAAAACCGTGACAGGTGCCGCCATGATGCTTGAAGCGATGGCCACGGGACCTGCCAAAGCAAGTTACCCCCAATTGCTCGATGCCGGCATGCTAAAGGGGGCACGGGTCGGCGTACTGCGATTTGCCGAAGGCGACAATGCCAACATCAAAGCACGCTTTGATACGGCCCTTGCAGTGATCAAGGCTGCGGGTGCCGAGCTGGTTGAAATTACGGACTTCGAGCCTGAAGGAGATGATTTTTATGACGGGTCTTATACGGTACTCAAGTATGAATTCAAGCACACGCTGAATGAATATCTGGCGTCCACACCAACAGCTGTGAAAACCCGCACCCTGAAAGATGTGATTGAATTTAATATCAAACACGCAGATATTGAGCTCGCCCTGTTCGATCAGAGTATTTTAGTTGATTCTCAGGCTCTTGGAGGAATCGATGATCCGGCCTATCTGACGGCGCTTACCAACGTACAGAGAGCTACAAGAGAACGTGGTATCGACCTGCTGATGCACGAGCATGATGTGCAGGTTTTGGTGGCACCATCGGGAGCATTGACACCACGCATCGACCCGGTGAATGGCGATGTCTGGCCTTCATGGGCTGGTGCCGGCGGGCTTGCCGCCAAGGCCGGCTACCCGCATCTGACCGTGCCCATGGGTACCGTTAAAAACATACCCATAGGACTGTCATTCATCGGTGGAAAAAATCAGGACGCAGCAGTTTTATCGTACGGATTTGCTTATGAACAGATCACGAAACTCCGCGCTGAACCCGCATACCTCAAGTCCGCCGAAGACCGGGCCGATGTAGCCGCCGCCATGAAAGCCAAAACCCATTAACGGGTTAAGCCAGACTCAGGTCGTTCAAACGCGATGATCTATAAAGGATCTGTTGAAGGCTCGAGCAAATCCCACTTGTTGCCATAAAGGTCCATGAATACGGCAACGGTTCCGTACATCTCTTTGCGTGGAGTTTCCATAAAAACAACCCCTTTTGATTTCATTGCCTCGTAGTCTCGCCAGAAATCATCAGTGTGCAAAAACAAAAATACTCTGCCTCCAGCTTGCTCCCCGATCGCTGATGCTTGTTTTTTGTCAACGGCTTTTGCCAATAATAGCGAACAGCCTGTTGCGCACCTGGGTTTAACAACAACCCACCGCTTATCCGGTTGTTCCTGCTCCAGGCAAATATCTTCCACAAGATCGAAACCGAGTTTATCCACGAAAAATGCAATGGCTTCGTCATAGTCTTTTACGACATAGGTTATAGCTGCGATGGTCTGTTGCATGTCATCCAGTTCTTAGTAAAAAAAAGTAATTTTACTCCCCCAGGCTGTAAAGGTCGAAAGTTTACAGCTGCGGCTACGACCACCAATTCATTGGACTTGTTTTCATAATGACTGATATTTGCAGGGTAGTGATGTATTGTAGGCACCCATGAACAAACACATTTGCTTACTGGTTTTAGTGATAATCTCAAGCCTCTCTGCCTGTGCGGGAAAACCGGTTTCACTGCAGCCAGAATCAGGAATTCTGTGGGTGGAATCTTCGGCAGAGTACGATGCACTTACTCTACAGGCTTACCAAAATGCGACCCGTGTTCTCGATGACCTGATCGCCGACAAAACCTGGACCGCCCTGCCCGGGCAAACAGATATGGAAGAACTACCCACCGCAATCATTCTCGATGTTGATGAAACAGCAATAAGCAATATCGAATTTCAATTGCAACTCGAGGGAAGTTTCAGTCATGAAGCCTTCGATGCCTGGCATAACAGCAATCCAGCGGGTCAAATGCTCGGTGCACCTGGGTTTATTCAGGCTGCCAGGGATAAGGGCGTAACGATGTTTTTTGTCACCAACCGCCCTTGTAATGAGCTTGATTTTGTACCTGGCCCCTGTCCCCAAAAAGCTATCACACTACGGGACCTCTCTGAGGCCGGCATCGAAACAGATTCAGACCACCTGATGCTGGTTGGCGAACAGGCGGAATGGTCACGTGAAAAGCGTGTTCGCCAGGAACTGGTTGGCAAGAGTCATCGCGTTATCATGTTGATCGGTGATGACCTGGGTGATTTTCTGCCCTGTGTACGCGCCAAACCGGTTGCACCCTGTCCTCCTGCAACAGCAGAATACCGCGCTCGTATAACCCTCGAGCACCAGCAGTACTGGGGTCTCGGCTGGCACATACTGCCAAATCCGATGCATGGGTCCTGGACAAGCTTTATCACCAGCGACAAGTGATACGGAGTTCGACCGCCCGTTCCATTCAGGGTCGTGTTTTGTATTTGTGAACTGTATGCTATCAGTATTGCAATAGAGGGTTCCTCCATGAAACGACTGGTTTTTGTTATTACGCTCTGCCTGCTTGCCGGCATGGGCAATGCTGATTTTGAAATCAAGGATCCTGCTTCACAAGACGAGGCCATGTCTGGTGAAGGGCAAATGCATGCACTAGGCAAAGGTTCAACCAAAAATACCGGCAAATCCATCCGCCTTGCAAAACGTGACTACCTGGAATTAATCGTGGGCAACCATGTTCATGGTTTCAAGGCCTTTGATACCCTGGTCAAAGCAAGCGATGATTCTGTTTTCGTCGGTATTTTCTATGGTACGGATAAAAAAGAGAAGGCAAACGCAGAACAATTTGCAGATTACCTCAGAAAAGAACTGCCCGTGATACTCGGAAGTCCTGAGTATAAATGGGCGAAAGGTGTCGGCCTTACAGTTGCTGTCTATGGAGAAGACCGCTATTAACTTAAATGTCACCGATTAAGGGCACTGAACCCATGATGACGGTGGATTTAATGGCTATTCTGCCGATTCCAAACCAATATAGCTGAACAACACCGAGAGCAGCCTCGTGTCTTGCGGCGCGCTCATGGATCTGGCCATTTTGAACTCAACATCAAACTCCTCTGCCGTTAACAGATCAACGGGTATGGGCAACGTGTGACGGTTTCCCTTTAGCGTTTCCTCATCCAACTTTGCTATAACCCTGCCGTTTATCGATATCTCCATCAACTGATCACTGATCGATGGTGGGACGTAGCTTTCGAATACCAGTCTGATAGAGTCCTGCCCGGGAGGAGACAAGAAAACCCGTGCCGTGGTGCCATCGACCCAACGCACCGGAACGCTGTGCTGCTCCAACCAACTGAAGCCCTGTGAAATGACCTCGAACTCCGGGTGGTCCATCTTCAATTGTGACGGGTACTTACCCGCATTCAAGGCCTGTTCAGCAGCATCTGATGAGTTAACTGCAGGACCTGCCAGCGGCCCGGCAACGTTTTCCATAC
>CBDTVF010000368.1:0-3516 GCA_965363775.1 uncultured Gammaproteobacteria bacterium | reverse complement strand
TACAAAGGTTCAGCACGGACCCTGGTTATTAAGACTCAAGTAATAATTTAGCAGCGCAACGAACGTGGACACCCATGCGTAATTTATTACGCATTACGTGCGAGACCGGGCTCAATGGGGCTTTATTTCGTCTCAATGGGGTTTTATTTCTTCTCAATGGGGCTTTATTTCGTCTCAATGGTTTTTATTTCGTGGGTAACAAGTTACCCACCCTACGGCAACATCCTGCTTGGCTAATCGGATAAATTGAGTTTCCACGGGCCGTAAAATTGCTGAGATCCCCGAGCCTCCTGCTCAATTAACTGGTATTCGTAGACCTGTCCGGGGCGGGCATATGGATCAGCCAACCAATACTCTCCACCCATGGGTGCAGTTATCAGGCCAGGCAGTAGACCACCATTCACGCGTTGCCAGCTATTGTTGCCTGGCTCACGGCGCTCAACATAGAAACCTATCGTGCCATGTTCTTGCAGGGTCTCCCACTTCACCACGGCCACAAAACCATCACCATCGGGATCAAGATAGTTGGCTAATGCATTCAAAACCTGGTCCCTGCCTGCGCCCTCAAGCTCGCCAGCAGACTCATGACTCCAGGTAGTCAACAGGTTCAACAACGCCAGGGCATCCAGTTGATCAACTCCCAACGCCGTCATGTAATCAGAAATACGCATTGCGCTGAGGTTTATGTTGGATATGGTGGTCGCGGTAGGTTGCACGTCCAGAGAATAATCTTCCACCTCTCCGGCACCCAGGTCCTCAACCTCGGGCTCAGAGACCGACATCGCATTGGTACTGATTCTGAACCTGGAATAAGTCAGACCCCTGGGTACGTAATCACCGGCTATGCCACCCGCACCCCAGGTAAATGTATGCGTCCGGTCGCTGTCAGGACTGCTACTCACTGTCACACAACGCCCTTCCACATCACCAAAATCATTATTGGCCTGCCCGTCTTCCGTTTCTGAACCATCCATCCAGCCACAAAGTGCGGCATCTGAGCCCGTGTTGTTGTAATAAGTGACCTCTGCTGCAAGGATGCCGTTGTTGAGACTGTGACTCACTCCGTTTTCATCATTCAAACCCGAATTATTATCAGCGTCAGCATTTGCCGAGAACTGGGCGTCGGATTCCGCATCGGGCTGATCGATGAAATCACCCAGGTAGAGACTTCTAATAGTGAAATGAGACGGACTACCATAATCAGCCGGAGCATCACCAAAATCATGAATGCTCTGAACGATCACAAGGGCGCCATCGTTGACGGGTTGGTTTGGAAACTCCCTAACGAGGCCAGGTTGAAGAGGAATGTGGCGTTATCCACTGGATCATCCACCGTCACCGTCACCGTCCTACTGCCACTGGTACCGGCTCCCACAAAGAAGACAAGCCAAGTGACCTGCCCATTATTCTCTACGCCGCCATTACTGGCAGATACAAAACTTGTATTGGGTGGCAACCTATCGTTCAGGAACGTTATGATTGCATTGGCATTACCAATGTTTTCATAGGCCAGGGTATAGGTTATCTGCTCACCAGGTTTTACAATGAACCTGTCAGCAGTTTTATCCAATGTCAACAAAGGGGCACTGTTCACGGTGGAACTGACGTTGCTGGTAACCGGTGTTGTCTGATCGCTTTGCGCACCAGCGATATTATAAATTTGTGTACCATTATTGAGCGGTGTGTCGACCAACACCGTCAGTGTAACGCTACCACTGGCACCGGCATTGACGGTTCCCACATTCCAGTTGACTACGCCATCTGTCGGTGTAACGCCATCTGACGCCGATACAAAACTGGTGTTGTCCGGCATCAAATCCTGGATCAAGACATTGGTGGCGTTGGCGTTTCCAGTATTACTATAATTCAGCGTATAAACCAGGTTCTCTCCCGGATTAACCAGTGATTGATCAACACTCTTGGTAAAAGTCAGCACAGGTGTGCTTTGTACATACAAGTCATGCGTGGTAATCACCGGACTTGTTTCGTCACTGCCAAGCGCGGCGATGTTGAAAATAAGGGTACCGTTATCCAATGGCGTAGCCACCAACACGGTCAAAGTGAAAATCTGCGGCTCACCAACCTGGATGACCGGCAGGTTCCATGTCACAACACCATCCAAGAAAACACCACTATGACTCGCCGATACAAACGTTGTGTGCGCGGGTATGGCATCTTTCAACACAGCAAGGCTGGCGTTGGCATTACCCCTGTTTTCAGCGGTTAACGTATAGGTGATCTGATCCGCTGGGTTCACGACTGTCTGATCAGCGCTTTTACTGACGGCCAATATCGGTAAGCTCTGGACCTGCAAGGTGTTTTGAGCACCCACGGGCGCAGTCTGATCACTCGCCAAAGTGGCGCTATTGGTGATGGTTGTACCATTGTCCAGGGGGGTATTTACCAGCACCACCAGTGAAAAGGACGCGGTTTCATCCACGGCCAGGGAAGCCAGGTTCCATGTCACAATCCCAGCATTTTCAGTTCCAGCGTTACTGGCAGATACAAAAGTGGTGTTATCCGGCAGTGTATCTTCCAGAACCAGGTTGGTGGCGGTCACATTGCCCGTATTTTTGATATCCAGGCCATAGGTGACGGTATCGCCTGGCGTGGCAAACTCCCGATCTGCTGTTTTACTCAATTCAAGTTTTGGCGCGAATTTAACCACGACTTCATCTTCAGCGGACACTGCATAAGCGTCTGGACTGTCCATCGTTGCTGTGTTGTGAATGATGGTGCCTTCTAAAACAGAATTAATATCATCGATATCGACGGCCGAATCGACACGTACAGTCATACTGACACTGCCGGGTGTACCCACGGGAAGCTCGGCAATATTCCATGTCACTACACCAGCATTGACAACTCCGCTGCCAGTGGAAGAAACATAACTGGTGTCGGCTGGAATCGGATCTTCGATGACGACATTCAATGCGGAATCGTTACCAACATTGCTGTAGTCCAGTACGTAGGTCAGTGTCTCACCTGGTCCGATAAACGCTACATTGGAGGTTTTTTGTAGTGATAACTCCGGTGAGCGTTTAACAATCACGCTGTCACTTGCTGACACCGGTTGTGTTTCATCACTATCAATCGTGGCTGAGTTTTGAATTGACGTTCCGTCTGCCAGGCCAGCATCAACCTCTACGGTTAAGGTGACCTGTGCTTTTTCACCGACCTGCAGGGAAGCAAAATTCCAACTGACCAAACCAGAGTCAAAAACTCCGCCACCAGTGGCATCTACGAAAACCGTTTTGGCCGGGATCTGATCACCCAATACGATATTAACCGCCTCGTCACTACCAATATTTTCAAACTCCATGGTAAAAGTGGCTTGTGCGCCGGCCTCAACAAAACTTTCATTGGCGGTTTTTGTAAGACTCAGAATCGCTCGCCGTTGTACCACCACCACGGCACTTTCGGAGACCGCATAGGAGTTGCTTGCATCAAGCGTGGCCGTATTAATGATGACCGTATCATCGGCAGTCGTGTCGTTGACCCGCACCGTCACGGTAA
>CBDTVF010000367.1:0-3558 GCA_965363775.1 uncultured Gammaproteobacteria bacterium | reverse complement strand
ACCCGGGAGTTCCAGGTTCCCCATTGGCCGAGAGGCAGGCGGTCGACACTCGCAACGAAATCACCGCGGCCTTTTGCACCTACCCCATTGACCACATCGGTCCTGGGGTCCTCCAACGCCAGCTTGAAACTCATGGATTCACCGAACGTCGGGAATATGCGGACCTGGGCCTGGCGTGCCAGTATCTCTCCATTGATACCTTCGAAATCGACCTCTTCGGGCCTCGAATCGATGTCCATTAATGTCGACCAGCTTTTTCCTGCCAGCACCCAGCGAAATTGCCCGAATGCATGGCGTAAACGGAACGTATCACCGTCTCCGTAAAAATCTGCCTCTACAAAGGCACGCAGTGGTCCCTGGCTGGTTTCTTCGCGCACCTCGAAATTGATTCTTGTCTGATTGGCCGTGACATCGGTGCCTGATCTGGCACCCGGGACGTCCTGGTCGTCCGGCGGAATACTACCGACAATAAAGCGGTCGGAAATAAGCATCGGATCGAAGCTATTGATCAACGCGAGGTTGACATAACCGCCGATCTTCATAGCTGCTGTTGAGCCCGGTAAGTGCCAGGCACCCGGGAAGTCCACGTCATAGGTGGTATTGGACGGGTCCTCCTGAATCGGTGTTTGTTCTTTTTCAATGCCTAACGAGGCATCCTCTTCCCTTTTAGCCAACTCGGCGCGGGCCTGTTGTTGCCCGCTATTATCTGCTGACTCCATTGCTGAATCGGTCGCAACAGATTCGGTGACTGCAAGTTGCTGCCCGTCACTCTTCTTGTCTTCGACAGGCGCTGCTGGCGCTTTATCAGGGTCTGTTTGTGCAGTCAGACTGCTGACAGGAGTCTCTTTGCTCAGGTCTGGTTCCAGTTCGCCCGGCTCTGTTTTCTGAGATTGCTGCAGTTGTTGAATCAGGGCGCGCTGCTCGGCCAGTTCCTTGCGTTGCAACTGTAGTTCCTGTTGTTGTTGCTCAAGCAGTGACTCTAACCTGCGTAAGGTATCCTGCAGGTCGGGTTCTTCAGCCAACACCGGCGTGACAGCGAACGGCAGACAAAGCAACATTGTCAGGAAAAGGGCATATTTTAATGAAATCGGAAGCTTCATGACTGTACCGGTGAAATTCAGCATGGTGCGATATTAACATGAAATTCTCTGAAAATATTTGTATGCAGAACCTGTCAGGAGAAATAGGATAATTAAAGGTATGACTACAAAAAGCGCCGGGTTGATCAAGCCCAGTTCTCAACCCGCAGACCGGAAACCCGGTCAAACTCCCGTCGGTTGTTAGTTACCAGTATCAGCCCCAGGGCACGGGCGTGTCCGGCGATCATCATGTCGTATGGTCCGATCAATTTGCCGGATTTTGCAAGCTCGGCCCGTAGCTGACCAAAGTGCATGGCGGCTTTCATATCAAAAGACTCAACTTTTAGCCTCGCTCCCAGGCCCTCAATAATCGAGAGATTATTTTCCACCTGGGCAGATTTTTCAGCACCATATATCAACTCACCCATTGAAACGGATGATATGCACATCTCGCCTGAGTGGTTTTTGAAAGCCGCACGTACCTTGGCAGGTCGGTTTTTGAGGGTGTAAATCGCGATATTGGTGTCGATCATGTATTTGAGCATGGTTGTGTTGAGGAAGCTCAGAAAGCCTCGCGCTCCTGGTCTTCGGCCTGCTCCCTGTCATTCATAAAGTCATCTGAAATGCCAGGGCCATCAAACCATTGGTCCCAGCTATCACCGGCGGGTGAAATGATACGGCTGTTTCCTACAACGACTATTTCAACCTCGGTAACAGACTCGTCAAATGCCACTGCCTTGGGCAATCGAACAGCTTGAGTCTTGTTGGATTTGAACATTTTGGTGTTAACCCTGGTCATTGTAGCCACCTGTATATACAAAGAGTATATACTTATTATAGTAGCTGCTGAGATCAATGCAAAGGTATCTCAAAGTTTGGTGGTGAGACAATGGGGTTTTGCTGATTGATTTGTAGGGTATTCGCCTATTGCCAATGTGATAAGAAAAGAGGCTGGATACGTCCCACAATTTATGTATCAATAACGAACCTGACAGAAACTTGGATTGAGGGCTGTTTTTGAAATTCTATTTCGTATTGCTGATCTTTGGCGTTTTTGCCTCGTCAACATCGTTTGTATATATCCGGGAAAGCTCGGAAGCCCCGGTCATGCTCGCGGCCTACAGGCTTTTGCTAACCAGTCTCTTGATATCACCGCTGTTTATCAGAGATTATCGACGATTCCACAAGGGTGAATTGGGGACGCTGTTCCGGTCTTCCATTGGCCCGGGTTTTGTTCTTGGACTTCACTTTATTACCTGGGTTATCGGTGCCCGTATGACCACAGGTGCCAATGCCACACTCATTGTGACCCTGATGCCGTTGGCCATGCCATTTTTTATGCTATTGATGTACCAGGAAAAAATTACCCGGAATGAAGTCATCGCCACCGGTCTGGCCTTGTTGGGTTTGGTTATTTTGTCGGTAGGTGATTTTAATATCAGCGCAGAATATCTGACTGGAGACCTGGTATGCCTGGTTTCGATGGTTTTATTTGCTTACTACCTGGCGCTCGCTAAAGACAGTGCCAGATATGAATCAATCTGGCTTTACGTATTTCCCATGTATCTGCTTGCCGGTGTTTTCTGTTTTGTCCTGGCGCTGTTCTTTTCGTCTCCGATCCACAGCTATAGTCCATATGAGGGATTGATGATTCTGCTGTTAGCCGTCGTTCCGACCATTGGCGGTCATACCATTCTGAATTATTCGATGCAGAAGCTCAGAGGCCAAACGGTTAGCATCATCAATATGGGGCAGTTTATTTTTGCCGGGATAATTGCTTATTTTATTTATATGGAGATCCCCACGATGGAGTTCTATATCGCCAGTTTGTTGTTCCTGCTGAGTATCTGGCTGGTGATGAAAGTTAGAACTTTAAGTAAGTAATTCATTACGCACGGGCCGAAATCATCAAGGTTGGTGAAACTGATCTCGTAGGGTGCGTAACTCGTTACGCACGGGGGTAAAACACCAGGGTTGGTAAATCGTGGGTAACAAGTTACCCACCCTACGAGTACAGTGTTATTACACAGGTGTGTGAAACCATCAGGGTTGGTGAATCGTGGGTAACGCGTTACGCTCCCTGAATATAGCTCCTCAGTGTTCGATTCTCGAAGACCTTCTCTTCAAGACGAGCATTAACCAGGTCGCCCATGGAAATGATTCCTGTCAGGCTCCCGTTATCCAAAACTGGCAGGTGCCTCATATGGTTTTTCGACATGATTCCCATGACATAGTTGGTGTCATCATCGGGAATACCGATGATGAGTTCCTTCGTCATGGCATCCTGAACCAGGATAGGGCCATCGGATTCTTCTTGCACCGTGGGTTCGAACAGGCCGGCATAGTTGCTTCCGCATATTCGGAGGACGTCCCGCTCTGTGATGATGCCGACAATCTCCTCACCTCCGTCCGTTACAACCAATGCACCGATGCCGTGCTCGTTGAGTTTATTGATGGCATCGTGGATGGCCTGACCAGG
>CBDTVF010000366.1:0-3577 GCA_965363775.1 uncultured Gammaproteobacteria bacterium | reverse complement strand
CCTTGCGATGGGCCACTGCCGATCCATCTGAATCCAGGTAGCCACCAGGCAGGTCATCCTTGTTCTCCGCCGAAGTGAATTTATAACCAGCGCTGTATTTGCCGTTGTTGATGACGGCTTCATTGAACAGATAGAACTCAAATTCCGGCACCCACAGCGAGGTGTCCGCTATGCCACTGGCAACCATATACTCCTGGGCACGATTGGCGACAGTTCGTGGGTCCTTATTCACCCCCGCCCTGGTGTCGGCATCACAGATATAACTCAACATTCTCAGGGTTTGATTCTGTGCAAAGGGATCGAGAATCGCTGTTGAAGGATCAGGCAGGAGCACCATGTCCCCGGATTCCACCGACTTCATTCCCGGAATACTGGAACCGTCGAACGGAATACCGTGTGTGAGTACATGATCCAGTCTTCTGGCTGGAAATGTAATGTGGTACCAGTTACCGACCAGGTCGGCGTATTTGAGATCGATAGTGGCTATCTGCCGTTCTTCGATCAGGTTCTTGACTTTGTTCAGGTTCATATTCAGATTCGCCAATGTTTACAGCTTATAATTTGATCGGACAGGTCAGTGATCAGGTAACCGGAAGTGTGACATACAAAGTCAGTTTAGTGTATGGATATAGGTGTTCAAAACCCCCATTGTCGTAGGGTGGGTAACTTGTTACCCACGGGTATATGGGTAACGTGCTACCCAAGGGTATATAAGCAATCCGACTGGTGAATCGTGGGTAACAAGTTACCCACCCTACGAACCAATTGACAAGCCATGCAAATTTGAGACGCGATGCGCGGGCGTCATTGATGTCGAATAAGCGTTAATATATGCCCTGGCTTATCAAATCAAAACGCGTTTGTTTTAAAATTGTGCATAGACAACATAAAAACAGTACTGGAGTAAACCTGTAATGACCGAATCCAAACCCCTGAGCCTGCAGGTGCCCGAGCCTATTTCACGACCGGGAGATCAACCCGACTTCAGCTATATCAATGTGCCTCCTGCAGGCACAACCAGGCGTCCCGAGGTCGATTGCGTGCCTGACAGTATCAAGGATCTTGCCTTCGATTTGATCAGTGTGCTGGATGACAAGGGTGAGGCTGTCGGTCCCTGGGCAATGGACCTTGATGACGAATTCCTGTTAAGAGGTTTGCGCGTGATGGAAAAGACGCGTGTATTTGATGAACGTATGCTGATGGCACAACGCCAGGGGAAAACTTCAATTTACGTTCAGTGCACAGGCGAGGAGGCCATTGCCTGCGCACAGCGAATGGCATTGGAAAAAGGTGATATGTGTTTTCCCACCTACCGCCAGCAAGGTCTGTTGATCGCGCAGGATTTCCCCATCGTGGATATGATCTGCCAGATATACAGCAATGCCAAAGACAAGCTGGGTGGTCGCTCCCTTCCCTTTTTTTACTCCGAGCGCGATTACGGTTTTTTCTCAATCTCAGGAAACCTGGGTACCCAATTTATGCAGGCCGTCGGTTGGGCAATGGCATCGGCAATTAAGGGCGATACCCGTATCGCGTCCGCCTGGATCGGTGATGGAGCCACCGCTGAAAATGACTTCCATGCGGCCCTGGTGTTCGCTTCGGTGTACAAGCCGCCAGTAGTTTTAAACGTGGTCAATAACCAATGGGCCATCTCTTCATTCCAGGGTATGGCAGGCGGCCAGGCGGCCAATTTTGCCTGTCGGGGCCATGGTTATAACATCCCTTCCCTGCGTGTGGATGGGAATGACTTTCTCGCAGTCTATGCTGCCTCCAGTTGGGCCATTGAACGTGCCCGACGTAATCTTGGTCCTACTCTGATCGAATGGATCACCTATCGGGCTGCCGCTCACTCAAGTTCGGATGACCCCTCCAAGTACCGCCCCAGGGACGAGTTCAAGGCCTGGCCGTTGGGTGATCCCATTGAGCGACTTAAAACACACCTGATCAAAAAAGGGATTTGGGATGAAAAACGTCACACCGCTTTGACAGATGAATTGAGAAACGAAGTCAAGGCAGCCGCCAAAGAAGCTGAGACCCATGGCACACTGGGCAAGGGCCCTGTGCCCGGTGTCGATGAAATGTTTGATCATGTGTACAAGGAAATGCCCGCACATCTGCAAAAACAACGCAAACAGGCGGGTCAGTAGACATGGCCAGAATGAATATGATCCAGGCCATACGGGATGCGCTGGATGTAAAAATGGCCGAAGATGATAACGTCGTTGTTTTTGGCGAAGACGTGGGGTATTTCGGCGGCGTATTCCGGGCCACTCAAGGCTTACAGGAGAAGTACGGCAAGTCCCGCGTATTCGACACCCCAATCTCCGAACTGGGTATTATCGGCGCTGCGGTTGGTATGGGGGCCTATGGTCTACGACCTGTGCCGGAAATCCAGTTCGCCGACTATATCCTTCCCGCCTATGACCAGATCGCCTCCGAGGCAGCCCGTCTGCGTTATCGTTCATCAGGGGAGTTTTATGCTCCCATCACCGTCAGGGCACCCTGCGGTGGCGGCATCTTTGGCGGACAAACACACAGCCAGAGCCCGGAAGCCCTGTTTACCCATGTAGCAGGACTTAAAACGGTCATCCCTTCCAATCCCTATGATGCCAAAGGGTTACTAATCGCAGCCATCGAAGATGACGATCCGGTTATTTTTCTGGAACCAAAGCGCCTGTACAAAGGCCCATTTAACGGTTACCACGACCGGCCAGGCACTCCGTGGTCCGATCACGATGCCAGCGAGGTACCGGAAGGCCATTACACTGTGCCATTGGCTAAAGCAGCGATTACCAGGACGGGTGAGGACGTCACGGTCCTGACCTACGGCACCATGGTGCATGTCGCGGCAACAGCGGTAGAGGAAAGCGGTATTGACGCTGAGATTATTGACCTGCGCACTTTGTTACCGCTTGATGAAGAAACCATCGAGGCTTCGGTAAAGAAAACCGGTCGTTGTGTGATTGTTCATGAGGCTACCAGGACCAGTGGTTTTGGTGGTGAATTGATGGCGGTGGTAATGGAAAATTGCTTCCATTACCTGGAATCGCCCATCGAACGGGTAACAGGATGGGATACGCCATACCCGCATGCGCAGGAGTGGGATTACTTCCCCGGCCCCGGCAGGATTGCCAAAGCGCTACTAAAAGTTATGCAGCCCTAGAGTTCTTTGCTGACTTCCCGCCCGACAGCACCCAACGCTATCATGGTCATACCCGAAAACAGCAGTCGAACACCAACAAGAATACCAACGGCCCAGACACCGGATACCGGCCATTTCTGCCAGATCATGATACCGAGAACCAGCGTCACAATACCGTTAAAAATGACCAGACCTTTACCCTGACCTCCGGAAACCCCTGTCGATGCAAACAGTGTCATCAACCCGTCAATAACAAAATATATAGCCAGAAGCAGTGTCAGTGTCGCCAGCATGATGCCTGGCTGTCCGATGATGACAAGACCGGCCAAAACCGTTATGCCACCAAATAGAAACCTCAGAATTCCCCGGCCAAGGGAACCGGCCTGGAAAGCATACATGGTCTGAAACAGACCGCCAGCCACCATGAATATACCA
>CBDTVF010000365.1:0-3601 GCA_965363775.1 uncultured Gammaproteobacteria bacterium | reverse complement strand
GCTCAAATCGATTTTCTCGACATGTCCCTGTGGGACTCTTTCAAGGAACCGGTTGAAGAGGCGTACCGGGGGCAAACATTGCTGAGTTATTTCACCGGCCTGGACCGCGGGGAAGTACGTCTTGGCGTTGCCGGAAAAATTCATACGCCACAGGCTGCAGTACAATGTCTTGAAGAGGGTGCCGACTTTGTCATACTGGGACGTGCCGCCATTCTGCATCACGATTTTCCACAACAGGTATTCATTAACCCTGATTTCAAGCCCGTAACAAACCCGGTGAGTAGCGATTATCTACGTACACAGGGTTTGGGTGAAGCTTTTATCACCTATATGTCAGGCTGGGACGGGTTTGTCGAAAAGTAGTTAATAAAGGGTCTGTAGTTGAACAATGAAAGGACAAACGTTAGCCTGACCGTTATCATTACTCACCCTTTTAACCGGCCCGGAACCCGGAATTTACCGCCCCTGGGTAAATAGCACCTATTTTCAGGATAGACATACAGGAAAGAATTTATGGCTAGTCACTTTCGGCTTTTGTTTATGATGCTTGTTGGCCTGACGGTAATCGGTTGCAATGAACCCGAGATTGCCGTGCAAACAACACCCGAAGTATCGGTTATCGTGACAGAACCCCGCGATGTTCCGGTATTTTCTGAGTTTGTTGGTAAAACGGTCAGTTCCCGGCGTATCGAAATTCGTTCCCGGGTGGAAGGTTTCCTGGAGAAACGTTTGTACCAGGAAGGCGCCATGGTGCAGGAAGGCCAGGTGATGTTCCAGATGGACCGCAAACCCTTCGAGGCACAACTAAGAGCCGCAAAGGCTGAACTGGCCCAGCAACAAGCACGGCTGGACAATGCGGAAGCCAACCTGGCAAGGGTGAAACCGCTTGCCGAACAAAATGCGGTGGCACAAAAAGAACTGGACGACGCCATCGGTACCTATAGATCCTCCGCTGCCTCCGTCGAAGCCGCCAACGCGAAAGTCATGCAGGCCGAACTGGATCTGGGTTACACCGACATCTACACACCGGTAACAGGTGTTTCAAGTTTTGCCCGCAAACGTGAAGGCTCTTACATCGGAATGGGTCAGGATGCACTCCTTACCTACGTAGCGCGTATTCAACCCATGTGGGTGGAATTCAGCATCTCGGAGAATCAGATATTCAATAGACGCGCAAAACAGCAGAGTGGGCTGGTGAGGCCCCCGGAAGATGATCAATACGAAGTCGAGATCAAACTTGCTGATCAAAGTAGTTATCCCCACCGGGGTGAGATTACCTTCGCCGATGCGTCTTTGAGTGAAGAAACCGGCACATTTCTGATCCGTGCAGAAATACCCAACCCAAACAAGAATCTGCGACCCGGGCAGTTCGTGCGTGCACGGATACACGGTGCAATACGGCCGGATGCTGTTTTGATCCCGCAACGTGCCGTACAACAGGGTGCACAGGGTAGTTTTGTATGGGTCATTGAAGAAGGTAAAACCAGGTTTCAACCCGTTAAAACGGGACCCTGGCTCGGAGACGACTGGTTTATCGAGGGAGGGCTGGAAGGTGGCGAACAAGTCATCGTTGATGGTGCCCTGACGGTTCGGCCCGGTATCGAGGTGACAACTGTGCCCTATCAACCTGCCAACAAGGCCGGCAAAGGGTAAGCACCATGATTTCGACAACCTTCATTAAACGACCGATCATGGCGACGGTACTGTCAATTGTCATAATGATCGTTGGCTTTGTCTCCATGGCTGGCCTGCCCATCAGTCAATATCCGGAAATCGCACCGGTACAGGTAACCGTATCCACCAACTATCCGGGTGCCGATGCTGAGACCGTTGCCAATTCGGTGGCAGCACCACTTGAGAAACAAATCAATGGTGTCGACAACATGCTCTACATGCAGTCGTCCAGTTCTGCGACAGGCAACCTCTCACTGACCGTCTATTTCACCATGGATACAGATCCCGATACCGCCGAGGTCCAGGTCAATAACCGGGTCGGCCTGGCACTTCCGGAACTGCCCGATGTGGTTCGTAACGCCGGTGTGAAAGTTGAGAAGAAATCCTCCAGTTTTCTGATGTTGATCGGTATTTATTCACCTGATGACCGCTATGATGAACAGTATATTGGCAACTATGCTGACCTCTACGTGCTGGATGCACTGAAGCGAATACCCGGCGCCAACCAGGCCAGTATCATGGGTTTACCCGACCTGGCCATGCGTTTATGGCTGCAACCCGACCGCATGGCCGGCTTGAAGATTACCGCTACCGATATTCAGGCGGCAGTGAGCCAGCAGAACAAACAGTTTGGTGCTGGCCGCCTCGGTCAGGCACCCACATCCCGCCCGGTCGAAATGACCTTTCCGGTGGTGACCGAAGGCCGTTTTGACCAGCCGGAGGAATTCGAAAATGTCATTTTGCGTGCAGACCCGGAAGGCACTGCAATCGTTCGCATGAAGGATGTAGGTTATGCCGAAGAAGGCCTGAAACAGTACCTGTTACGCTCACAGCTCAATGGCAGCGCGGCAACATTTATCGCGGTCTACCAACAGCCCGGGTCAAATGCAATGGAAGTGGCCTCCAACGTGCGCAATGAGCTGGCCCGCTTGAAAGAAAGTTTTCCCGATGGCATCGATTACAAGGTATCTCTGGACACGACAAAGTTTGTGGAAGCATCCATTGATGAGGTTGTTGAGACCCTGATCGTGGCCATCATCCTGGTCGTATTAGTCACTTACCTGTTCTTGCAGAGTGTCAATTCCACGCTCATTCCTACCATCGCCATTTTTGTATCCATCGTTGGGACCTTCGCCGGCATGTCGGCTTTGGGGTTCTCTATTAACCTGTTGACCCTGTTCGGGCTGATCCTGGCCATTGGTATCGTCTGTGATGACGCGATCGTGGTGGTGGAGAATGTCGAACGTAATATGAATGATGAGGGCATGAAACCGCTGGAAGCCACTTTCAGGGCCATGGAAGAAGTCACCGGCCCGGTCATTGCCACCACGATGGTATTAATCGCTGTATTTGTTCCAGTCGCATTCCTGGGTGGCACCACCGGTGCCCGCCGGGATCAGACGGCCGACGATCACGTTCTCCTTGAGGCCGACGAGCTTGTCGCGCTTGCCTTGGGTCGCCGCCTCGGTGAGCACGCGCGTGGTCTCCTGGAACGACGCCGCCGAGATGAAGCTCCGGGTCTGGAGCGACGCCTTGGTGATGCCGAGCAGGATCGGCGCGCCCTTGGCGGGTTCCCGTCCCGCCGCGACGGCCTTCTCGTTCTCCTCGTCGAACTCGATCTTGTCGACCTGTTCGCCCTTGAGAAGCGTCGTGCCGCCGGAATGGGAGATCTCCCATTTCTGCAGCATCTGCCGGACGATGACCTCGATGTGCTTGTCGTTGATCTTCACGCCCTGGAGCCGGTAGACCTCCTGAACCTCGTCGATCAGGTAATCGGCAAGCGCCTCGATGCCCAGAATGCCGAGGATGTCATGGGGGGCGGGATTGCCGTCCATGATGTACTCGCCCTTCTGGATGAAGTCGCCTTCCTGAACCGGGATGTGCTTGCCCTTTGGCACCATGTACTCGTGGGCGTCGGCGCCTTCTT
>CBDTVF010000364.1:0-3603 GCA_965363775.1 uncultured Gammaproteobacteria bacterium | reverse complement strand
GTAACTCGTTACAAAATACGAATTGAATAAAACGTAGGGTGGGTAACTTGTTACCCACGAGGATATCCATTTAAATTGTTGGGTAGCTTACGACACATCCGTGGTTGGTTTTGACTCGTGGGTAACAAGTTACCCACCCTACGTGTTCAGAATCAATTAATAATTGTGCACAACATTTATGTACGTCAAGGGTTCAAAAGTAAATCTGCACTTTTCTCTGCAATCATGATCGTTGGTGCATTGGTATTGCCTGATACCAGCTCGGGCATAATGGACGCGTCAACGACACGAAGATTTTCCACTCCATGTACTTTGAGATTAGAATCAACAACCGCCATGTCGTCATTTCCCATTTTGCAGGTACCAATCGGGTGGTAAATCGTCTCTGCTTTACGTCGGATAAAGTCAATTTGCTCATCCCTTGAAAGGCTGGTTGACTCCGGGAATATGAAGCCATCACGGATGGCGTCAAAGTCGGGTTGCCGGAATATCTCCATCGACATCCGGGCAGCTTCCAGCATCAATTCCAGATCGTTTGGGTTTTGCAAATAATTGGGCTGTATAGCTGGTGCCTGGGTCGGATCACTCGACTTCAGTCGAATTTCACCCCTGCTGTCTGGTCTCAGTGGGCAGGCGTGAATAGTCATACCGCGTCCGGGCAGGATATTACGTCCATGATCGTCCAACATAGCTGCCACAAAGTGAAACTGGATATCCGGTCTGTCATCTTCGGCCAGCTTGCTGCGTATGAAGCCACCGGCCTCAGCCAGGTTTGAGGTTGCAGGGCCCTTTTTACCAAAAACATACCTAAGTCCTGAAATGAGCTCACTGACCTTGTCATAGGTCTTGCGACTGGAACTTGAAATCAGCGTGCATATATCAAGATGGTCCTGTAGATTCTGACCAACACCGGCCAAATCATGCTCGACCTGGATATCCATTGACTGCAAATGATCTGCCGGGCCGATACCGGAGAGCATTAAAAGCTGTGGCGAATTGATGGCGCCACTACACAGGATGATCTCTCCACCCGAAAACCTGGTTTTTTTACCCTTGTGGGCTACCATCACGCCAGTCGCGTGACCAGCTTCAATCAATACTTTTTCGGTGAGTGCATGAGTTAACACTTTGAGATTTGGACGCCCGAGAGCTGGTTTCAAAAATGCCACCGCTGAGCTGCAACGTTGACCATTGCGTTGAGTGACCTGATATGTGCCCATTCCGGACTGGTCCCGGGCGTTGAAATCATCACTTGAAGGGTAGCCCAAACTGCTCGTGGCCTGAAAAAACACCTCATTCAGGGGGCTGGTATAACGCAAATCCTGAACTGAGAGTGGTCCACCGGTGGCGTGTAATTCAGATTCACCCCGTTGTTGATCCTGGGATTTCAAAAAATAAGGCAAAACGCTTTCGAATTCCCAGCCCGGATTGCCCAGTTTTGCCCAATTGTCGTAATCCTCAACTTGCCCACGGACATATATCATGGCGTTGATAGAGCTGGAGCCTCCCAGGACTTTTCCACGAGGCCAGTACATTTGACGTTGATTCAGCGCTTGTTGAGGTTCTGTCTTGTATGACCAGTTAACTTTTTTGTTGCCGGCCAGGTTCGCCAAACCTGCAGGAATATGGATGAAAGGGTTGCGATCTGGCCCACCTGCTTCAAGTAATAAAACACGCTTTGAAGGGTTTTCACTTAGGCGGTTCGCCATGACACAGCCTGCTGAACCTGCGCCAACTATGATGTAATCATATTCCATCTGAATGTCCCGTTTGTGAACCTGAATAATAACTGTTTGTGGTGTTTTCAGATACCTCAAAAATGACTGATTTTGCACGTGGTCAACTTTCACTCGTTTTTCAATCAGATTGCAGATTTTTCACTTGTATAAATCAGGTATAGTTGTTTCATGACCCACAAGACGATCCCCAATAAGCGGCGAAACTTCCTTCTCGTATTCACAGCTTTGTTTCTGTTAGTTTCTTCTTTGACAGCGATACCGGCAGTAGCCCAGTCGCTTACTGCCCCGTTTAAAGCCGAGACTGCAGCTAGCACCTGGCAGGCCCCTGACCTCGCCGAACTGCCTTCAGATTGGTGGTCACGCTTGAATACGGGTTCAAATGAAGAGATTAATCAGCGCTTCAGTGAATTTCTGGTGGTGTTGGACCAACGAGTTGCAGGTCTTGTCGACGATGAACTGGTCACCGCGCAAAACGGTATCACGCACCTCAAGAGCGGGTTTGAGCTGCTGGCACTGGCCAGGCAGGGTCTAAACGAACGCCATTTTGACCCACCACTAAGCAAAGAGAGTTATTTTCTTGATGATGTGCTGAGTCTGCGTACCCAGCATCGGGAACTTGAACTTAAAGCTGCACAGATGAGCTTACAAATTGAGCAATCAGAAAGTCAAATCAAATTGCTCCAGGATCGCAGGGACAAACTGATCAGCCAATATAGGTCTGATAACCTCGAATCTCCCGCGAGGATGCTCTCAGGAATCAAGCGTATTACGGCAAGGGTTGAGTATGAACTGGTGCTGGAAAGCATTGGAAACTCAAATGAATTCCTGAAGAGAATCGAAGCACAACGTCTTTTGGTTAACGGACAGCAGGCATTTGCACGTGCTCACCTTGTCAGCGCTGATGTCACTTTAGAAGAATTACAAAGTGCAGCGGTTGATGCCCGGGCAAAAGTGACTGAACAGACCCAGAAAGTGTCAACCTTGCAACTGCAATTGCTGGATGTTCTTTCTGTCGAAAGCGTCAACCCAAGCCTGGAGTTGCTCAGAAAACAACAGTTGACCCGGGCCAGTTCCGAAGCCGAACTTGCCGAACTGCAAGAGATGTTGCTTGCAGCAAAATCTAACTGGTATCGGCTGCGGGCCGATGAGCTTGATTCCGCATTGGACCTCCGGGCTGCCATGGTGGATTCCCGACGGATAACTGCCGATTCACTGAAACAGGCAGAATTGTGGTCTTCGATCAGCCAGGCAACGCTGATTGCTCCTTCGTATGATACAAGCATGAATACGGTCAAGAATTTTGAGATAGCCCAATCCGTTGCGCGCGATACACTGACGGTTATTGGTGAGATCAAGAGTACCAGTGACAACCTGCTGATTATCCAGGACATCCTGATAAAAGAAATCATTGCAGATCGCAAGGGTATCGTCAGTGCATCGGCACGCCTCGGGCTTATTTTCGGTAATAGTTGGGACCGCCTGATACACCTGGCTGATTATCATCTGTTCAGTATTGGTGATACGACGGTAACTCCCGCGGGTCTGTTCAAGATGTTGATGATCCTGGGTCTCGCAATCGGTGTGTCCTCTCTTATTCGTTACCTTCTTGCCCGTGGTATCAGGAAGAAACGAACTGCTCAAAGTCCCGCCTTTTATACGCTGGGTAGAATTCTGCATTACATCATCATCATGGCGGGTAGTTTTGCTGCACTCGGCTCAATTGGAATCGACTTCACCAGTTTTGCCCTGATCGCAGGTGCGCTGTCTGTTGGTATCGGTTTTGGTTTACAGGCTATTGTCAGTAATTTTGTTTCAGGTTTGATCCTGCTGTTTGAAGGCACTCTGCGGGTTGGTGATTTTATCG
>CBDTVF010000363.1:0-3626 GCA_965363775.1 uncultured Gammaproteobacteria bacterium | reverse complement strand
AAATATTTTGGAGAGCGCGCATCCGTGTGACACAAAAGTAATCGCTGCTTCTCCTCGACCTGCCGTAATACAACCGTCCGCAAATCCGGGTCGTCACCATGGGTATTCGCGAGCACCGGTGTATGAAACGGGTGCGTGCCATGTTTAACGCCCTCACGCAAGCATGACCAGACGTCATTGAGTACCCGTTCATGTGTATATTCGGATTGGTACGGCATTTAATTCACCATTTTGGATTGATTTACACAAAGCATAGTAATTACTTGGTAATATTATACAAATATTATACAATAGTAACAAATTTAGAGCTTACCGTAAATGACTGTACATCAAGTGCATTCATAACACCTGTAATACAAGGAGTTCAGCAATATGAGTAAAACCAAGTTAGCACGTCGCGACTTCATCCGCACAACACTGGTCTTAGGCACTGCTCTTCCGCTCGGAGCGATCCCGCTCATTCTTAAAGCAGACAACCACCGCCTCAGCGAAGATAACGGAACAGCCATAGCCATGGGATACAAGCATGACGCCACCATGGTCGATGTGGAAAAATATCCAAGGAGGGCTGGAGATGCTGGAAGTCAGCAGTTTTGCCACAACTGCCAGTTATACAAGGCAGGAAACGAAGAAGGGTGGGGTGGTTGCGCCATTTTCCCGGCCAAACAAGTCAACGCCAAAGGCTGGTGCAGCGCCTGGGTGAAGGCTTCGTAATAGAAATTTATTCACGCACAAATATAGCGTTTATAATTATACAATTATCATGCATGATCAGATGTTAGAAGCTTCTGTGCCTTGTACAAGCCTGCCCAATACAAACCGGCGAATACTTTGGGATCAATCATGATTCCTTCATTCGACTTTTTCGCCAGCCACGCCTCGGCATTATCGAGCGGCACCAGGTGAACCTCAATGTCTTCATTGTTTTCACCGCCACCTGGGCCCACTTTTTCGAGGCCACCGGCATAGTAGAAATTCAAGACTTCATCCGTCATGCCGGATGAACTTGGTCCCACCAGGATCTCTTTTAGCCAGGATGCTTGATAACCCGTCTCCTCGACCAGTTCCCTGTAAGCTGCGGTTTTGAAATCTTCATCTCCATGGCCATCGTCTCCTGCCAAACCTGCTGGAAGTTCAAGGACTCTACCTTGGACAGGCACTCGATATTGTTCAACCAATACCAGTTCACCTGCATCGGTTACCGGTACCAGTGCAACAACACCACTGGCATTGGTTCGGTAGCAGTACTCCCAGCGACCCTGCTGTTTCATGCCGAGAAAGCGGCCTTTAAAGTGAATTATCTCTTTATTACTCACAGAATCACCTATTGCTCTGATAAATTGCGTCAATTGTATAGCCAGTGGAATTTGGACGGAACCAAACTCTGTTTACATCTCGTTTTCGATCGGGATCAAGGTAAAAAACCAGTCCTCGATACGACGCATAAAGGAATGCGTGGGCTGGTGATCAACGGTTTCACTATCCGAAACCCAGATCACCTGTCCATCTGCTTGCAGCTGCAACTGCCAGGCATTGCGTAGTGAAAAATCCGGTTCCAGTGCCTCGCGCACACTGGCATTGAGCGACTCGCTCTCAATGACCAGCCCCATTTCTGTGTTTATATTCATCGATCGCGGGTCGAGGTTAGCGCTGCCGATATATACGCGGTCATCGTCGAACAACAATATCTTGGCATGCAGGCACAGGGATTTGTTTTCCACCGGCGATTCGATATAGAGATCCCGGTCCTCGGCATCAAAGCGCACTTCGTGCATGTCTGCACCTATTTCGAGAAGTTTTCTGATGTGCTTGCGGTACGCACTGTGCGCAGTAATATGATTGTTTGAGTTAATAGAATTAGTCAGAATACGGACCTCGACACCACGCTCCTCGGCTCTTTGGATAGCCGCCTCAATTTCCGGCGTGGGGATCAGGTAGGCGGAGACCAGCCATATATCCTTCAAGGCTGCGTCCATTTCCCGTACCAGTTGCTCTGCCACTTGCACCGGCGCCTGCGAGGTATCGGCGGGATTATCTTGCGGCGGCGCGTCCAGCAGAAGCCTGGCTTTGCCGGCATGCGCTGATTCGGCCAGTTCAACCCATGCGGCCATGCGCTCCTGCGCCGACTGCTCGAGGTGCGCCTCCGGAGCCAGCTCAGATGACAGACTGACCCGTTTGGGCGAACCCGGCGCGGCGCGCAGTTCCATCACCGTATCCACCGGGAATGACCAACCATCGTTCCAATACAGGTCGAAGCCATCCGCCAGTTGGTGCACGATCGGCCCTCCGACGACCACTTCCATATCGCGGAAATTGTCGTTTTCATCATAGCCAAAATAATGATCGGCAAGGTTACGTCCACCCAGCACCGCGACCTGGTTATCGATAACCATAACCTTGTTGTGCATGCGGTGATCCAGGCGGTGGAACTCACCCAGATTCAGCACCTCGCGCATGGCTGTGTGGCTGGAGCGGCGCTTATAGGGATTAAATACCTTTAGCTCAATGCTTGCATGCTGGTCGATATCGAGCAGTTCCTGGTCAGCGTCCAGAATGAAGGAATCATCCACCAACACACGCACGAACACCCCACGCGCGGCAGCATCCAGAAGGTGTTGCTTTATCGCCGCTCCGGATCCGTCAAGATCCCAGATAAAGGTCTGCAGGTCGATACTACCCTCAGCGCTGTCAATCGCTCGCAGGCGCCAGTCGAGTGCTTCTTTGCCTGTGTTCAACAAATGAAACCAGTCGTCTTCCCGGACAGCTTTAACCGCCTGCCATTGGCTGGTCTGCGTTGGAGACGGGGTAAATTCCGGTGTCGACTCGACCGGTTTTAAACCAGCGGCACAAGCGGACAAAAACAGCATGACCAATAATAAAGATAATAGCCTTGATGTGTGGCGACTAATTAACCTCTGATCTGACCGCATGAAAATGATTCCGGGTAAGTGACCTGCCCAAATTCACAGATCTGGTTGTTAAGTGAGTACAAACGCTGTTCATCGCCAACAATAAATTATTGCTGCTGTGGAAAAAACAGTCTAGCAGTTCTAAGGACTGGCCATACTGATGATCGGTGAACTGGGGCCTGCATAGGGGTTGATTCGTCATCCCGGTGAAATTTATTTAAAACTTCACCACTTGTGCATTGCCAACGTGCGTAAACCGCCCTGGTGAGCAGGTCAGGATGATGATCTGGCATTGCTTTCCTGCTGCGGCTATTGCGGCACCCATGGTCTCTAAACGACTTGGGTCAGAAAAACCGAGGGCGTCATCAATTATCAGAGGCACCCCACCCTGTTTTGAAACGATTTGCCCGGCGGCCAACCGCGTGAGAATACCCATTTGTTCTTTCGCACCGACACTGAGGTCATCAAATGGCAAGGTCTTGCCATGCAGGGTTCTGGTCAGCAGTGACCAGTCTTCGCCAAGCTCCACTTCGAAGCCGGCGCCGAATACAATTGCGCCCAATCGTTCGATCGCTTCCTTCAATGGCCTGACGTAGGCTTTTCGTGCAGCGTTACGGTGTTTGTTCAGGGTGCTCCAAAGAAGCTCGACGGCAGTTGCCCGACGGCGTGTCGCGTTGAAAGTGTTTTCACGCTCCTGAAGCTCTTGTTCTGCCGCCT
>CBDTVF010000362.1:0-3644 GCA_965363775.1 uncultured Gammaproteobacteria bacterium | reverse complement strand
CTGGTCGCGCGCGAAATTTCCGACCAACTGGATGGTGCATACCGCGTCAGGGACTGGAGCCAGGAACGTGGCAATCTTTTCCAGGCTGTACGTACTGAGAAAACCGTCATGTGGGTAATTCTGTCGCTGATCATCGCCGTAGCGGCGTTCAACATCATTTCAATGTTGGTTATGGTGGTGACGGACAAACAATCAGATATTGCCATCCTCAAAACCATGGGCGCCCATGCGGGTACGATCATGCGGGTGTTCGTGGTTCAGGGTAGCCTGATCGGTTTGATTGGCACGGGTTTGGGTGTGGTCGGTGGCATTTTGTTGGCACAAAACATTGCGACCGTAGTGCCTTTCTTAGAACGCATTTTCGGCTTTGCCCTGTTTCCTTCAGATATTTATTACATCACCGAGTTGCCATCTGACCTGCGCCAATCGGATGTAATTGCCTTTGCCCTCATGTCGCTGTGTATGTCATTGCTTTCCACCTTGTACCCTGCCTGGCGGGCATCCAGGACCGATCCGGCGGAGGCTTTGCGTTATGAATGAGCAAAGCAACATGGTGATCAAAGCCGAAGGAATCAGTCGGGGGTTCCGGCAAGGCCCTAAACGTGTCCAGGTTTTAAGCGATGTGAGCTTGCAGGTGCCTGCGGGTACCTCGATGGCCATCGTAGGTGCGTCAGGTGCAGGAAAAAGCACCTTGCTGCATATTTTGGGGGGGCTGGACAAACCGGATGAGGGCGAGGTCTTTGTTGACGATCAGTCACTCTGGCAAAAGAGTGACCGGGAACGTAGTGATTTGCGTAATTTGCGTATGGGGTTCATTTACCAGTTTCATCACTTGTTACCCGAGTTCACAGCGCTTGAGAATGTTGCCATGCCATTGTTGATCCGTGGTGAATCAACGGCTGTTGCCACGAAACGGGCAACTGACCTGTTAGAAAAGGTTGATCTTGGTCAGCGTCTGGATCATAAACCCGGTGAATTATCAGGTGGAGAGCGGCAACGGGCCGCTGTAGCACGTGCATTGGTTGGAAATCCCGGTTGTGTACTGGGTGATGAGCCAACCGGTAACCTGGATGAGCGTACAGCTGATCATGTGTTTGGGCAGTTGCTCGAGCTCAACACCGAGTTGAACACCAGCCTGATACTGGTAACACATGACATGAAACTTGCGGCCAGGATGAATCAGCGTTTTGAGTTACATATGGGGAGTCTGAAACCTTTTTAGACTGCTGAATTGAAAGGGGGGATCATTGAAGTCTTGGGCCCTGCTCATCATGGGAGCGGTTTCGCCGTTCCTGTTTGTGTCGACACTGTCGTCCAATTTTGCGCTTATATTGCTATTGTTTACTCTTGTTCTGGCCCTGTTGCTACCCGCTTTAAGAGCCCTCAGTTTATTGCCGCTGCTCTTTCTGGTAAGCACCCTGGCAATCAATGATCGACTAACACAGCGTCTGCCGCTGTCAGCCTCCAAATCAATTCATGAGATAACCGGGGTAGTCGGTAGCTTGCCGGAAACGACAGATGACTATGTTCGTTTCATTTTTCTACCTGATGCTGTCACAACACTTATACCGCCAAAGATCCAGGTTTACTGGTACGAGGACAGATACAAATCAACCCAGGAAGAATCAAATGTTGCGCAATTTCGGGCGGGCGAACGCTGGCGCCTGAGTCTCGAACTTCGAAGCCCGCGGGGACGCATCAATTTCCATGGTGTGGATGCGGAGCGAAGGTATTTTACCAATGGCATTGGGGCGCTGGGGTATGTAAAAGACGGGCCTAATACCCTCATTAATGATCCGGCCTGGTTTAATTTACAACATTGGCGGGAATTGGTCCTGGACAAGCTCTCCGTAAAAGCCGGGGATGCGCCCGCATTTCGAATGTTGGCAGCACTGGCAATAGCTGATCGCCGCGGTCTGCATAACAGTGACCGGGTGGTTTTATCAGCCACTGGAACGGGCCATCTGTTAGCCATATCCGGATTACATATCGGTCTGGCAGCGGCGATGGGCTTCTATCTTGGTCGTCTGGGTTTGTTGTTCCTGGGCAATGGTTTCAGGCAACGCTTTGCCATTGTTATACCCTGGTTGGTGGCGTGGTTATCAGCCCTGGCTTACGCGGGTTTGTCAGGCTTCGGGGTTTCTACCCAACGTGCCCTGATTATGTTGACAGTTGCCACGGTGGTTGTATTGAGCAGAAGAAACGTTCATCCGCTGTTGGCGTGGATGATCGCAATGGCGCTGGTGTTGGCGGTGGATCCTTTTGCCCCGTTACGTGCCGGTTTCTGGTTCTCGTTTGTGGCGGTGGCAGTTCTGATCATGTTGTTTGTGCCTCGCCATGGTCACATGCCGGTATGGCGACGAATGCTGTTCGCCCAGCTGGGAATATCGCTGGTGATGGCGCCCCTGGGGATGTACTGGTTTCAGCAGGCCAGCTTACCCGGGTTGCTGGCAAATCTGGTCGCTATCCCGGTTGTCAGCATGTTGACCGTACCACTGATACTGCTGGCCCTGTTGCTGTTGTGGCTGCCAGGGCCGTTGGCAGGTTGGTTGCTTACGGTAGCAGGCTATTCCGCACATTGGCTGTTCCAGTTTCTGGACTATCTGTCAGGGTTCCAACCGGCGGTATTCGGTTCAACACGTGTTCCAGGTCTCGCAAGCACTTTACTCGCGATGTTCGGTGCTGCCGTTGTCTTGCTACCGCGAGGATTGCCGTGGCGTTATGCAGGTTTGTTGCTGATGCTGCCCCTGGTGCTACCGGTGGGGCAATCACTGTCCAGAACAGAGACACGGATAGATTTTCTGGATGTGGGGCAGGGACTCTCGGTTTTACTTGGTACCCGGGACTACCTGGTAGTTTATGACACCGGTCCGGGCAATGGGCTTGCAGGTGAAGCTGGCTGGGACATGGTTGACGGAACCATTCAGCCAATGATTCAAGCAACCGGTATATCGCCTGACCTGATAGTCGCCAGCCATGGGGATCTTGATCATGCAGGTGGTCTGAAGCGGTTGCAGATTGAATACCCTGATGCCCGTTTTCTTGCCAGCCTGCCTGATAAACGTAGCGGAATTCAGGTATGCCGGGCACCTGCTGCATGGTGGGGTAAAAGTATGAGTTTTAAGGTATTGCATCCCTCAGTGGGCTTGCCTTATCTCGGCAATGACAGTTCCTGTGTGATCAGTGTGAATGGCCCGGGTTTGAGTCTGTTTTTGGGCGGTGACATCAGCAAGGTGGTGGAACAACGCCTGGTTGATAACGGGCTTGGACACCACACGCTGATGATCGCACCTCACCATGGTAGTTCGACATCATCCTCACAGGCTCTGATTGATGCCGTTCAGCCTGCGTGGGTGCTAATTTCCTCAGGTGCCAAAAACCGCTTCGGCTTTCCACGCGCGGATGTGGTTAAACGCTATTCAAGTGCAGATATACCAACTCTGAATACCGCACAATGCGGCGGTATTCGTATTACAGGAAACTCTGCGGGTAACTTAACAATTGAATCTGCGCGGGTAAGCCGAAAATCCATATGGCGGTGGCCAGCTGACGGGGGGTGTCCATAAGGCGGCATGCGTAACTCGTTACGTATGGTTTCGATTCATGCCATGTATGGTGCGTAACTTGTTACGCACGGGTCAAAA
>CBDTVF010000361.1:0-3654 GCA_965363775.1 uncultured Gammaproteobacteria bacterium | reverse complement strand
GACCGCGGCATTGCTAATACTGAAAACCGCAAAGTCTGGGCATTCTGCGGTGACGGCGAAATGGATGAACCTGAATCACTGGGTGCCATTTCACTCGGTGGTCGCGAAAAACTGGACAACCTGCTTTTTGTTATTAACTGTAACCTGCAACGCCTTGATGGCCCGGTTCGTGGTAACGGAAAAATAATTCAGGAACTGGAATCCGTATTTCGCGGCGCAGGCTGGCATGTACTTAAAGTTATCTGGGGTTCTTACTGGGACCCGTTGCTTGCCAAAGATAAAGACGGATTATTAAGCAAACGTATGGAAGAAGTTGTCGATGGTGATTACCAGAACTATAAAGCCAAAGACGGCGCCTTTGTGCGTGAACATTTCTTTAACTCACCCGAACTAAAAGCCATGGTTGCACACATGTCGGATGACGACATCTGGCGCTTAAATCGTGGCGGCCATGATCCACACAAAGTTTACGCGGCTTATAAAAATGCGGTGGAACACAAGGACCAACCAACAGTGATTTTGACTAAAACCGTAAAAGGTTACGGCATGGGTGAAGCAGGCGAAGGCCAGAACACCACGCATTCACAGAAAAAGATGGACATGGGTGACCTGAACGCTTTTGCTAAACGCTTTAACATTCCTGTCAGCGATGAGCAAATCGAAAAAGCCGAGTATTACAAACCGGCAGAAGACAGTGCAGAAATGAAATACATGCAGGCACAACGCCAGGCATTAGGCGGTTACTTACCGTCTCGCACCCATTTGGCGGCACCACTGGAAGTACCTGCGCTATCGACGTTTGATGCTTTATTACAGGGCTCAGGTGAACGCGAAATGTCAACCACCATGGCCTTTGTACGCATTCTTACTTCGCTGGCACGTGATAAAAAAATCGGCAAAAACGTGGTCCCCATCGTACCGGATGAAGCCCGCACCTTCGGCATGGAAGGCATGTTCCGCCAGCTTGGTATTTACTCCTCTGTGGGCCAGTTATATGAACCCCAGGATAAATCCCAGGTGATGTTCTACAAGGAAGACAAGAATGGTCAGATCCTGGAAGAAGGTATCAATGAAGCCGGCGCCATGTCTTCGTGGATTGCTGCTGCCACCGCCTATAGTTCACACGGCGTTAACATGATTCCGTTCTATGTTTATTACTCCATGTTCGGCTTCCAGCGTATTGGAGACCTGGCATGGGCTGCGGGTGATATGCAGGCACGCGGTTTTCTGATCGGCGCTACCGCTGGTCGTACCACACTGGCCGGTGAAGGACTGCAGCACCAGGATGGCCACAGTTTAATTGTGGCATCGACCATTCCTAACTGCGTTGCATATGACCCCTGCTTTGCCTACGAAATAACCGTGATTATCCATGATGGTATGCATCGCATGGTTCAGCAGCAGGAAAATGTGTATTACTACATTACCGCAATGAACGAAAATTACCTGATGCCGGCAATGCCTAAAGGTGCTGAAAAAGGCATCATAAAAGGCATGTACCCATTTAGCCAGGACACAGCCAAAAAAGGCGAACACAAAGTTCAGCTATTTGGTAGCGGCACGATTTTACGTGAAGTTATTGAAGCGGCTGAACTGCTCAAGAAAGACTGGAAAGTCAGCGCTGACGTGTGGAGCATTACCAGCTACAACGAACTGGCGCGTGAAGCGGTGGACTGCGAACGCTGGAACATGTTAAACCCGGGCAGAAAGCCACGAGTACCGTTCATCACGCAACAGCTAAAAGACTGCGAGGGTCCGGTGATTGCCTCATCCGATTATATCCGCACGGTTTCTAACCAGGTGCGTCAATATGTGCCCGCAACCTACACGGTACTGGGCACTGATGGTTTTGGACGTTCAGATACGCGTAAGAATTTGCGCCGTCACTTCGAAGTCAACAGCCATTATGTTGTTGTTGCAGCATTAAAAACACTGGCTGATGAAGGCACTATTCCTGCCTCTAAAGTGAGCGATGCCATCAAGAAGTACGGCATCAAAAGCAGAAAACCTAACCCAATAACAGCGTAACCTTGCTAGTGACCCACTAGCTAAACTGGAAAGTAAAAATGGCCGAAATTAAAGACATTCTTGTTCCTGATATTGGTGATTTCGATGGCGTCGAAGTCATTGAAATCATGGTCGCTGCAGGTGACTCAATTAGTATTGAAGATCCTATCGTTTCACTGGAGTCTGATAAAGCAGCAATGGAAATCCCCTCACCTGTTGCGGGAACCGTTAAAGAAATCAAGATTAATATGGGCGACAAAGTCTCTCAAGGTGACTTGCTCATCACCATGGAAGTTTCTGCAGATGCTGCCGCAGAGGCTCCGGCTGAAACAGCAAAAGCAACAGAGGTCACGCCAGAAGCAGTGGCCGCTGCACCTGCTGAACCCGCTCCTGCGACACCACCGCCTGCCAGCAAATCAGCTTCACCCAGGCCTTCTCCGACGGCATCAATACACATTAATGAAGAAGGTTTCAGCAAGGCACACGCCAGTCCATCCGTAAGAAAATTTGCTCGTGAATTAGGTGCTGACCTGTCGCAAATGACCGGCACCGGTGCTAAAAATCGCATCCTGAAAGAAGATGTGAAAATCTGGGTAAAACAGGCACTGGTACAGGGTTCTCAGGGCGGCGGCCTGGGCATTGATGCCATGCCTGAAATTGATTTTAGCCAGTTTGGCGAAATTGAAATTTTGCAACTCACTCGAATCAATAAACTTACCGGCAAATTCCTGCACCGCAACTGGCTCACCGTGCCCCATGTAACACAGTTTGACGAAGCCGATATCACCGAGCTGGAGGAGTTCCGCAAGCAGTTAAACGAAGAAAACCAGAAACAGGGAATTCGTGTCACGGTACTGGTTTTCCTGATGAAAGCCCTGGTCTCTGCCTTAAAAGAATTTCCACGCTTTAACTCATCACTGGATCACACCGGTGAGAACCTGGTGCTGAAACAGTACATTAATATTGGCGTTGCCATGGACACACCGGACGGCCTTGTGGTGCCAGTGATTCGTGACTGTGACCGGAAAACACTAACCGAACTGGCCCTGGAGCTAACCGAAACCAGCAAACGCGCACGAGATAAAAAACTCTCCCCTGGTGATATGCAGGGCGGCTGCATTACTATTTCCAGCCTCGGCGGCATCGGTGGTACCGCGTTCACGCCTATAGTTAATGCACCCGAAGTCGCTATTCTCGGGGTGTCACGCTCGGCCATAAAACCGGTTTATCAGGATGGTGAACTTGTACCCCGCTTGCTGTTGCCACTATCATTATCTTACGATCATCGTGTTATTGATGGCGCTGATGGTGCACGTTTCACCACATACTTAAGCAAGGTACTGTCTGATACAAGAAGGTTGTTACTATAAAAGCTTAATAACTCTTTAACCGCAGAGACGCAGAGGCGCTGAGTTTTTAATACACTGTGCTACGCGCATATAACTAACAAGTTTTTCTCTGCGTGACGTGCATGGATGCACTAATGTCGAAGGTGTAGGATACACAGGAGCGACCTCTGTGGTGAAAAGTTTTTGACCTTGTTTTTGAACTAGCGCTAATAGCCGGTAACGGTAAGCGACCATTAGATCATCCTGGTGTTAGCTTTGTAGGGTGCGCCGTGCGCACCATGAATCTTCAGTTATATTG
>CBDTVF010000360.1:0-3671 GCA_965363775.1 uncultured Gammaproteobacteria bacterium | reverse complement strand
CCCAGCAGGGTTTCCTTCATTAGCGCCTTACGAAATACACCCGGCTTGAACTCATCCAGTGTCAAGCCGCGGATGGTCACCGCCAGTGACTGACATCCGGTGTTGCCTGACTGGCCAGCCAGTACCGGCAGGAACGCAGCCAGCACGACCACCTGTGCAATGGTGTCTGCGAACATGCTGACCACGAAGGCGGCGACGAAAGCGGTAACCAGGTTGATCTGCAGCCAGGGATGGCGCATACGGAATGAACGCTGCCAGGTCGTGGTGGCATGCTCCTCTTTCTGCACACCGACCATCTGGCCAGCCTGTGCACTTATCTCAAAATGCTGATGTTCGAACAGCATGTAGCCCTGAACCTGTCCCAGCAGGCGGCGGTCACCATTGCATACCGGGTACACCGGGTAGTGGCGGTAGACGACTTCCTTCATCGCGTTTTGTATCGTCATGTCCGGGTTCAAGTAGAAAGGTTCCGGCAGCATCACGTCTTTCAGCTTGTCTTCGGGGTCGGCAATTAGCAGGTCTCGCATGACCAGCACTCCCAGCAGGTGGTCGCCATCATCAATCACGTAGGCGTAGGTAATCAGTGCTTCGTGCACCCACTCGCGAAGATTCTCGATTGCCGTTGCAACCGTGTCCTCCGGTCCGAGCCGAGCAACAACCGGCTCCATCAACCGGCCGACACGGTCATCCTGAAACTTCTGGGCCTCTTTCCAGGGATCACCCACGTGATCACCGGCCAGCGGTACGATGGCTTGGCGCCGAACCTTTGGAAACCTGTGTAAGATACGGTAAGCTGGCGCCGGGTGCAGTTGCTGCAATACCGCGCCTACGGTTTCATCGCTTTGCTCCAGTAAGATTTGCGCCACGTCCAGCGGGGCACGCCTTTGTGCTTCCAACACCAGATGCTCGAGTTGTTCCTGCGAAATGTTAAGGTCTTTTGCGTTCAATTTTTTTTCCTCTTCCTTTGAGCTATTTTGTAAAACCGTGTTTCCATGGCAATATCCAACCGTCTGAGGTTAGCATCACCCTCCTTGATTGGTCGTCGCCTGACAGACAATGATTACAGAATCGCGTCGATCTTTTATGCTTCAACTTTTAGGGAGTTTAGGACGTTCCGACAATATATTGCCAGAATTTCACTCATAAATGAACTTTGCACCAATATGGCGCCTGGGTAGATCTCCACGCAGCCGGTTTTCCCTTCAAATTCACGGTGGTTGGTTCATCATAGCTGGCATACAGCCCGCTGATACCCAAGTGCAACACACAACTGTCACCTGCGATGGGCGCCCAGGACGCCCGACCCGTAAAAGCCCGGCGGTGAATTGCCATGGATTTTTTACCATCCTTGGAAAGAAGTATCGGAGACGGATCATCTTCTTCGAACAATACCTTGCCGGAAGTCTCTGCCTCTTCTGCTGCATCGACCAAATCGCGCTGCAGTTGTGCATCAGCTTTCTTCGATTCATCGCGGCTTTCATACAGTTCCTGCTCAAGTTGCGCAATTCTCAGTTTGAGTGCTTCAGTCAGTTTGCGTCATTCTCAGGTTCTTGTTTGGGTGTATCGATCAGGTGCAAATCCCTTTGTGGGTAAGGAATTACAATCTGTTCGGCTCGGAATTGGTTAATGACGTCATAAAACAGCTCGTGTGACACCAATCCACGGTCGGCCGGGCGCTTGATCCAGCACAGTAACTCCATGTCGATCGAGTTATCGCCAAAACCCCTGATTCGAACCCTCGATGCCGGCTCATCCACCACCAGCTTATTATCGGCGGCAATCTGTTTCAGGGTTTCTATGACTTTTTTGATATCTGAATCATAGGCCACGCCGACCGGAATGCGAATCCGGTGTCGCACATAAGGGCCACCGCTTTCATTGATGATCTTGGCGGCGCCGATGATGGCATTCGGGATAGAAACCTCGATATCATCCCGAGTGTGCAGGCGGGTGGAGCGTATGCCAAGACTGCTTACAACCCCCCTTTCGCCGCTGTCGAGCACAATGTAGTCACCGATTTTATAGGGCGCATCCGCGACAATTGAAACACCTGAAATCAGATTGGCCAGCGTGTCCTTTGAGGCAAAACCGACCGCGATACCAATGATACCTGCAGATGCCACCCAGGCCGTGGCATCGATGCCCCAGACCAGGAAAAAGAAGTACACAAATATGCCAAACAGAATAAGCCTGATCGACATTTCGTATAACGGAACGGTACGGGGCTGGAATAGGTGAAAGTGGTGCCGTTCGGATTCCAGCGCTTGCAGAATGGCTTTGGATGCCTTAAACCATGCGCGGCCCCACAGGATCAGAAGACCGGTAAAACACAACTTAACCAACAAACGTTCCAACGAGCCCGGGAAGTCCAGCGCCACCACTGCCAATACAATAAAAAGCGTTACGGTTGTTTGCAGTATTGGCGTACTAAGGTAATGAGCGATCCGGTAATCCAGATGTGATTTTCTACTCTGTCTCATGCGGTCGAGAAGCACATGCATGACAGCCTTGAGGACACGACCGATACCATAACCGACTAGCGCCAGGAATATGGCGAATGCCAGCTGGTAATCCTGCAGCCAAACCCACCAACCTTTCATGGGCTCTTCGAGATATGGGGACAGGTCGAACTCGACAATTTTGTCTGCCAAGGAGAGCGTCACACCGTCTTCGGCCTCTTGCACAGCACTGCCAATTGCTTCTGTTTCCATGTCTTCCATGCCCTTGTTGATAACCCTTCTTATTTAGCCAGTTTGAAACATTCTAAGGCAAAATTCAGATCGATTGACAGCAAAAGCCTCTAATTCTTTAATCCAAACAGCTCATACAGCCTGTTAGGCACACACAAATATCCGGGCTTAACATACGGTGGGCAACTCGTTACCCACCCGGGAATCTGAAAAAATCCGGTCTAAACCGACGGCGCCATTCATGGATCGTTGAGTACAACGACGAAGGCAGTAATATTGAAAATGAAGTCGTAGCGATTGCCGGAAAATACGGCATTCGTTTTGTCGGACCCAACTGCATTGGTGTCATCAACATGGAAAATGGATTCTGCGTTCCTTTTCCCCGCTTGACACCCTTCATGCGAAAAGGGGAAGTTTCCATCATTTCCCAAAGTGGTGGTGTTGGCCTGAGTATCATGAGCCATATGGCTGCCGAGGGGATCGGGCTGAACAAGTTCGCATCCGTCGGCTGTCTGGGTGGACTACAAGGTTAATCGCAAGTTGGTTAAGTCACCTGTTGATATTGACGCGTTGCCACCTAGCAGGTATCGGTTGGTGTGAAAAAGCAACCGTAATTGACGTGAGTTAATGTATATAAAATGTCGTCCGATCTGGCAAACGGTGTCAGGCCACATTAAGACGAACAACTGCTTACTGGCCAGAACCAGCACCTCGACTCCAGTCATGGCGTATAGCAACTGTCGGCCAATTGCGGTTCTTCAATAATTAGATATATCTGGCCTCATCGGTTGAGTGAGACTTTTTACGTTTGCCCCGTTTTGCCGGGGTTATCTGCTTACGGTGTTTGCTGTTGGGGCGAACACACCATGAAAACGGGTCAGGTTAACCCTTGGTTTAGGCGCTAGGGAAACCAGTCTGAAGATAAAGTCCAATGGCATACAACGGTTAGTATAAAGGGCGTTTTAATGCCCTTTATACATT
>CBDTVF010000359.1:0-3672 GCA_965363775.1 uncultured Gammaproteobacteria bacterium | reverse complement strand
GTTGGAAACGATATCCGGGTATTCGTTGACGGGCAGCACGCTTACTGCGATATCCTGCATGTCTGTCAATGATTCGCCAGGACCGGAATCGGTCACCGTTACCTGTACGTCATATACGTTGTCGCCGTCATCATCACCTGGCATATCGAAGTCAGGTGCGACCTTAAAGGTCAGTACGCCGAAATCAAAATCAATATCAAATTTCGACATGTCCGCGCCACCTGTCAAGGTGTAGGTCAATCCAAAACCTTCCGCATCTACAGAATCGATAGCTTCCACATCGGTTGCAAAAGTCTGGTTTTCAAGCACGCTTACCGATGCAGTATCACCGCCGCCATCGCTGATAATTTCCGGCGGTCCAGCGTTCACATAGCCACGCTTGTATTTATGATTTTGGATCGTAGCGTGATTGGTCACAATCTCGTTGGTATTATAAATACTGAATAACCAACCGGTTATCGGTAAACCAACGCGCCCACCGATCACTCTGTCAAATTCCATCGGACCGATATTGAGGTCTCCGTTGGCATAAAAGTCTATTGCTGCCCAACCGCGCTCGGAGGCAGTGGTACCATCTGCTTCTGTTGGCAACAAGCCTTCAGGTATTGTCGTTGAGAAAGCGGAATTCAGACCTTTGTCATCATAAAAGTCATTAAACCCCAGGACATTGGTCTCGTAACACAGCTCGCTCCTGAAAAGAGGTGCGGGCGAGGTATATTTTACAGATCGTTCTTCACGGTTCCACATCCGCAAATTAAAGGGCTCACATGATTTTCCTACAATCCCTTCATCGAATTCTTCATCGAATGGAGCGTAGGCATCACTACCAGGCCGGTCGGTCAGTGTGGGTGACATGTCATCAAATATCTGGCTATCGTCCTGCAGGTCCACATAATAATGCTTGGTGGGGAAGGTCAATAACCATTGCGTGTAATAGTCCTTTATCAGGTCTTGAGGGTTGTACGAAGCTGCCCATTCCTGCAGCACTGTTTTGCGCTGGAACTCATAACTTACCGCATCAACACCGCCCGTTACCGGCATTTCGCCGATGATGCCTTTCTGCTTTATTGCACCCTGGGAAATATGATGTCCCGGCGCGGTGGAATCCAGGTCTGGATCCGTAGCAGTCATATTTGTTGAGCTCACGAGCGATCCACATGGGAATTGGCTTGCATCGCAGTTAATGAAATCCGCCAAAATATCGGGATCAAAACCGCCACCCTGGCCATGGTTCACATTGATCACGTAGCCGTTCATTGCCAGAACATTATCCAAATCCGTGCCACGTGCACCATCGAAATAACCCGCTGGAAGTACTGCGCCGGAGTCCGGTTCTATAACACTGCTGAAAAGGGAGGAAGCTGTACCGCAAGCAGTTGGTATGCCGGATCCGTTATGGGTAACAGCACGACCAAAAGAAGAAGATGGATCATGTTGTGCGAGGCCAATGATCTCTATATGGCCTTCAGATATACGCTCCAATTGGGTATGGTCAAAATTGCCACCGTCATCATATTGTGCGGTAGACGAAGGGTCATCGGTAAATGCGCGGGTCTGAAATTCCGCACCATAGTGGCTGTCGGGAAGTACCTGGAAACCTTCTGAAAGATTGCTGCCCGGATACGGGTGCAGACAGGAAGTATCATTGGTTACAATACCGGGAATACCATTGCCGACAGCATTGGGGGCGGTCCATCCGCTCCACATATCATAACGGGATAAAAATACGACAAAGTCCAGCACTTCACGACTGTTGGCTGCTTCGAGAAAGCGCAGCTTTATCGACACGACCTGGTCGGAGTTGTTGACTACACGTATGAACGTCTGCCAACCGCCATTGACGGTGTAGTACTGAAAGATTCCGGCATCACCCAGTCGGTCGACATTATCCAGATGCACCAGCTTGTTATTGGTAATCGTACAGCTTTCATCCAGTGCGTCATTGTCCTGGCAGTCGGAGAGGTCAGCCGCGTAAGCTTCTGGCAATCCAAACTCATATGCGGTACAGGTTGGGGTGCCAGAAAAACCACTATATTCAAAAACCGCCGGGGAGTTGGGGTCTACTGGTAATGGGTTGGTATCAAAAGTACCGCCACCGGTACAGCTTGCTTTTACCAGGACTGGTGTAGTGCTGCCGTCACTGTAAGCCTTGTTAACCGTGAATTGGCCGGTGTTCAGCGTGTTTGTAATAGTACATTCAGCATCCGGAGCCAAGTCAACTTCCTGACACTCTCCATTGTCGGCTGAGAAACCTGGCGCTACCGTCAACTCTTCAGCTGTACAGTTTGGGGTCCCTTCAAACCCAGTTACTTCAAATACTGCCGGTAATGGATTGAGGGGGTTGGGATCCGAGCTCAATGGGCTTTGCGTAACGATTCCATCTGTGCAGGTCAGCGCTATCATCACTACCTGGTTGTAGCCGCCATAGGTGTCACCATCCAAATATTCTTTGTGAACCGTGAAGGTTTCGGTGTTTAACGTATTGGCAATGGTGCAACTGCCACCGATTGGGTCATCATCTGTGCAGTCAGCCATATTAGCCGTGTAACCGACGGGTACGTTTGGCTCAACCGCCGTGCAAGTCGGGTCACCGACATAACCCCTGTAGGTGAATACTGCCGGACTGCCGGGGCTTGCGGGCAAAGAGTTGGCGTCAAAACTACCACCACCAGTACATACGGCCGTTACGTCTACTGCGGTTTCGTTGCCGTCATCGTAGGTCTTGTACACTGTGAACTTGCTGGTCTGAGCAAAGGCACTCTGTGCCAGGAATAATAAGAACAACGCCAAAATAGATGTCTTATTGTTCAAAAATACGAGCTTCTTAATCATGTTGCTTCCCCATAAACAGTGAAAATTTGGACACTTCACTTTCCATTACAACCTTCGGGTAGTTTGGATACTTGTTCCCGAGCATACCAGTGCGAGCCATTAATTGGCTCGGTTGCGTACAGGTAGATCATATACGACTTCTATTCATTTTGAAAGGTAAGAGCCTTTAGTGTTTCCTTATTACCCCCATTGCTTTAAGCACTTCTTCCGAGCGCCCCAAGGGCAGTTCACTTAAACCCTGTTAGGCCCGTTATGACAACCTGGAAATTTTCTTGGAAAACGGACACAAAATAGTGTAATTTGTGGTTATAATGGCTGAAATTTTTCGTTGGCCCACGCTGTTTATGCTTACCGCAGCTTCTACTGCGAAACGTCTCATGTAAAGACCCTTTGCCCATACCGTTATGTTTGAGGAGATTTACTGGGGTTGTTAACACATGGGCGGGACAAAAAACGAACGTTCTCAACAATAATGGAGACTTCCATAAATGATCACACTTAGAAAACTATTCATATCAGTTGCCTCCTTTCTGGTTATTTCGACTGTACTGGTAGCCTGTCAGACGATTCAGACAGAGCCGGTAAACGCCAAACTTGAATCAAGGGTATTAGGCCGCTGGGACACATTGATTGCCAAGAACTTCGACCAGGCATACGAATTTTTTAGCCCCGCTTATCGCAAATTGTATCCATTGGAACATTATCTCTCAACAACCGGAGCCAACGTTGAGTGGCTGTCCACGAAAATTAAAGACGTCCAGTTTGATGGCGACCGGGCCGAAGTAACATTGATACTGAACTATCGTTTGAATCTTCCAATGGGAAACGGAGAAAGTTTTG
>CBDTVF010000358.1:0-3690 GCA_965363775.1 uncultured Gammaproteobacteria bacterium | reverse complement strand
GCCTGTCTTGTTGAACACAACAGGAATAATACCGATGTTATTTGGGTTATCGCGATCGGTTCCTATACCAACTGCACCGACCAACTGAGTACCCGGAACCGCGCCTACATTATCCCAGGACAAACGTAGGGTCTGGGCTTCACCCGCCGGAACAATTCCGTCACCGCTGGCAATGAGACCAGAACTGGTACTCTTACCGACAACTGCAGATTCCAGCGTAAGTTCGTCCGTTGCACCACCCGCGGCCCAGTTCTGTGAGACGACCCAGTAATTACCGGCAACAGGTGTGAACAAATCACAGGACTCTACGTCTATTGGAGAATGACTTGAACAAAGCTCCTCACTCTCCTGGGCTTTGCCATCACCATTGCTGTCGCGACCGACATAAAGGTCAACGTCATCGGAACTCGATGGTGGCGTCTTGGCGTACAGCCAAAGTGTTTCGGCGGGTACCTGGTGCCAAACTGTCATCACCCCCGCGGAACTATCATAAGGATCGTCAGGGCTTGGGTCCTGTGGCACATTCTCCACTGTCACGATGGGCTCAACCAGGCCTCCGCTGGTAAAGGTGGCATCCGGCATGGCGGCAAGTCCATCAAGGGTAAATTGCTTTGAACCCGAGATTTCCGTGCTGTCGATCTGCCATTTGTCCGGCAGGTCCCCACCATTAACAAATATCGCAAGCGGCAAAACCGCATCAGTTAAGCCCGTTGAACTGAGCCGCACTTCACCATAAACCCACGATCCAATGACGGCGGACTGAGTCAAATCGGCGGTAATGCCCAGGGATTGCTTCCCACCTTTGGTCAAAATAAAACTATCCGGTACAACGTTAACTGCCACACCAGCTGTGAAGGCCTTGGTTGTCACCGTCCAATCAGCCCCTCCAACAAGGTCAGTAACCGTGCGTTGGAACTCGCAAGTATCATGGCAACCCGGATCAACAAGACCGGGTAAGTTCAAGTTGCTTGGGTCACCGCCCGAATTCGGATTCGCTGCCAAAAAGCCGAGCCGGCTTTCATCCAGGTACAAACCAGCAAAGACCGCCTGATCCAGTCTTGGCCTGCCACTCCCCCTTTCGTGCACCGTGGCCTCCGAACCATCGAAGTCATGAGCCAATTCGGCGGTGGCGGTGGTTAACAAAGCCGAGCTCAACATGGAAGGTGTCCAATCAGGATGAACGGCCTTGAGCAGGGCCGCCGCACCGGCCACATGGGGTGACGCCATGGAAGTACCCGACTTGAAATCAAAATCGCTCGCCGTTTCAATAGCGGCCAGTATCGATGTTCCCGGTGCAATCAGGTCGGGTTTCATGATTCCTGCAGGTGTGGGGTTCGGTCCACGTGAACTGCTGTTGCTTATTTCATCGCCGGCCTCGGAAATATTGTACAGGTCGAAGCCGCTGATCGACCCCTGATGACCGCTACCGCTGCCCAGCCAGCTACGTAAGACGTCACCGTCACTGTCACCAATATGTGTCCCCGGAAGGCAATGCTGGTCGGCGTTGAGCGATTCACCCTGGCCATCTGTGTTGGCGAGAATATAGCCACCAGCGCCCGCCAACAGTACATTTTTGCCTTTTTCAATACGTCCATAGATACCCCGGTCGCAAACTACAATCTCGCCATTGAAAACATGGTTGTTATTGGGCCAGGGAGAAGAAGCACCTGTGTTATCACCGCAACTGGACCCTAGCTGGGCGTCACCCGCCCCACACAATGCATTGCCGAAATCCCGGGCATGGACAATTTTCCTGATACCAATTCCTGCCACAACACTCTGGCCAACGAGGTCTCCCGGTGGGGTCGTATCACCACCACTGAGGTTTTCAACCAGACTACCCAAAACGCGGTCATGGGACGCGTTACCAACAGCCACGATCCATGGGGCATTTGCGGGCGAGCCTATGGTGCCAGGATCGGATCCGGAATTACCGGCCGAAGTTGCAACAAATATACCGGCTGCCCTGGCATTGAGAAAAGCGCGTGGAGTGTTACCTGACAGCCAGGGATCGAATGCGCCTCCACCGATGGAATAGTTGATCACATCCACACCGTCTGTAATAGCCTGGTCAATAGCGCTCAGGATGGCCGAACCCTGGCAGCCGTCATCCTCGCTATCATCGGGATCGCCAATATAACAAACCCGGTAGCTGACAATATTGGCATTGGGTGCTACACCGGCCACCTGCACGGTAATACCACTAATATCTGCATCCCGGGGATTACCCGCCGCCGTCGAGGCAACGTGTGAGCCATGACCCGAATTGTCCTTACCCTGGGTGTTTTCTTCGATCCATGTCGTGCTGGAGTTATCCTGCACGAAGTCATACACCCCCACGAGTTTGTCGTTACACCGTACGCTGGTATCACTACACAGGCCCAATTGCGAAGCATAGGGATTAACGTGATCCCAACCGGGGAAGCCCGGATCTTCAAACGAGGGATGATCCCAGTTCACACCCGAATCAATCACACCCACGACAGTTCCCTGTCCCCCGTTTGGTTCAAAACCGCTGATACCCTGGTGAATTTTGTCCGCACCGATCCAGTCAGGCCCTGAATCGGTATCCAGGTGCATGATTTCATCTGCCAGAACGGACTTAACCCGGGGCATGTTTCTTAAAACCTCGACTTCAGATTTGCTCAGTTCAGTGGCAATACCATTCAGGGCGTTTCGATAATGGTGTGCTGGCTTCAGTTTGCGTCCCAAGCTTAGTGTGGCTTCTGCTTGAAAGGACTTAAGTCTCTCATTAAGGAACCGCAAATACTGTTGTGAAGCTGATGACTCAACATCCAGTTTTGAAGCACCGGTGAAATGGTTGGCGGTGGCGGCCAAACTTGTTGATTCAGTGTCTCTTTCCGGTGTCGATAAGAGCCGTCCGTCGTAAGACACTAAAGGTGGATCATCAAGAATGATAATGTAGCGTTGTGTTTCGCTTCTCGCAGTCGTCCCAGAAGTGTCTTTGGCCAACGCAGGTGTCTGGGTCAAGACAAGCACAGCAAGCAGTGCCGTACCAATCAATCCTTTGAATAATTTGAACCGGTAATCCATGAAAATCATATTGCCAGAAATTCCAGCTCAATGGTATGTCGCAGGTGCCAAATCGGGTGCGATGTCAATACATACGGGAACGAAACCACACAGATGGGTAAAACGTGGGTGCCAAGTAGGGTAGGTAACTTGTTACCCACGGGTTTAAAGAAATTCATTTGCAGCCTTTGAAACAACAATCGTGGGTAACAAGTTACCCACCCTACAAAAAAACCGGTTCCATATCCTGGAACCGGTTTGTTAATTTCGGCGATGTTAGCCGCCTGGATTACAACAAAGGTACGATCAAAAGCGCAACGATATTGATGATCTTGATCAATGGGTTAATGGCAGGACCTGCTGTGTCTTTGTACGGGTCGCCTACGGTGTCACCGGTGACAGCTGCTGCATGGGCTGGAGTGCCTTTACCACCGAAGTGACCATCTTCGATGTATTTCTTGGCGTTATCCCAGGCACCACCACCGGTGGTCATGGAGATGGCCACGAACAGACCGGTAACGATGGTACCGACCAGCAAACCACCGAGGGCCTGTGGACCAAGCAACAAGCCAACTACGATCGGCACCAGCAATGGCAGCAATGAAGGAATGATCATTTCCTTGATAGCGGCCTTGGTGAGCAAATCTACAGCACGGG
>CBDTVF010000357.1:0-3700 GCA_965363775.1 uncultured Gammaproteobacteria bacterium | reverse complement strand
CGCCCGACAGGATTCGAACCTGTGACCCCCAGATTAGGAATCTGGTGCTCTATCCGACTGAGCTACGGGCGCTTAAAGAATGGGCATTTTAACCTCTGTTTAGCGGTTTGAGTATGCCTAATGAAAATTAATCGGTTATTGGGTGATCCCCAATATAAAGAATTATTCACTTTCGTTTTGTGCTGGTAGTCGAAAAGAATCTGATTCGGAGTAGAAAGACTAATCTGAACTGATAAGTTGGTTGGTTCGCAGATATTGTTCAATCAGAATTCCGGCAGCTGCGTGCCCTTTCCTGGTCCAGTGCCCGTCATGGTAATAGTAAAGTTTTTCACCAGCCTGTTCGCGTGAACGGAAATTATTCACCGGGTCGATAAAGTGAATGCCATTTTGTTGTGCCCAAGATGTCAGCGAGGTGCCCAGGGCATTGCTTTTCCTGATGGTTTCACAGCTTGATACGGAGTACTTGCAGATCGGGTAATCACTGATGTCGCTGGCAAAGGGTATGTAAAAAATCACCAGTGTTGAGCCATTTTCTTTGGCCAGCTGATCAATTTTCCTGATCTGGCCTAGCGCGGTCAGCGCTGTCTCGTCCATTTTCCCGAGATCCAGCGGTTTAAGCTCATCGGGTTTTTCGATAGGGTTTGGTGATGCCTTCATCCTGTGTTTTGCGACGTTGTAGGTGCGCCCGATTGCGGTATTTCGGGTGAACCAGCCTGCCGAGAACATGCGGGGCGGAGTCTCGTCCCTGTTAACAATGAAACCGTTTTCGTCTACTTTCAGAGTCAGGCTTTTAACCTGCTGGATCAATCCGCCTTCCATATCCGTTAGAACTTTGGTGTCCGAGGTATCACTGGCCAGGTCGTTAAAAGCAAAAAGTCCAAGAACAAGCACCTTCGGTATCATTTCCGGATGGTCTTGCAGGAATGACAGGTAGTAAGCGGGGGCATGGCCATTCGGGTATGAATAGGAAAGAACCAGCTGGTCCGGAAAGGCATCCCTGACTATATCCGAGTAGCGTTCACCGGCTTCAACACCCCAGCCAAAAGTAAACGAATCGCCGATAAAACCGATGTCGACGGGCTCCCCGAAATAGTCCTGATCCTCGCGTAAACCAATGTTATTGGTTCTCACATCAAGCCTGAACTCGTGATTAATAAATTCCTGTTCGTAGTCAGGTTTAACCGAGTAAAAACCACCTTGCTCCGAGGGTGTGAATATATGCAAACCGGCCTTATCCGCGGGCAGCAGAAAATAGTTCACGGGTGGAAACAGGTTGAAATAGACGCGTAACACTATCTCGCTGGAGAAAATGGTCAGCAATATGAGCAGAACCGGAGCCAGGACAAGCGCTGTCCGGGAGTGCTTGCCTTTTTCAGAAGATGGCATAAATAAAGGGTGCCAGAACGGTTCCCTGGGCGATGACCAGCAGGCCAAGCAATAGCATGATCACGATTAATGGCGCCAGCCAAAGCTTGCGTCGCTCCCGCATGAGTTGCCAAAGATCCCGCAGTAGTTCCAACATGGTTTTTCCTAGAACGGACGCTCGAAATGTTCGCTTGTATGTTTATCGGCAGTTTTCCGGTAACTGCCGTTTTCTGCCTCGCGTTTCATCGCCATCGGATCATAGCCGAAAAGACGCATTATGACACCCATGGGCGTCACCACCAGATAGAAAACGATTGCCAGTATCAACGGGTTGAGCACCTTTGAAATGGCCAGGCTAAGCTTGCTCAACAACCAGTGCACCGGTCTCAAAATTACCGGTAACAACAATGCGGCCAATACAACAATCGACTCTATACCAACCAGCCATTGCCAGGCCAATGCAGGGCGAAACACCAGCCACAGCAACAGCATGACAACGGCCAGTACGAGACCGAAATTACGAAGGTCCTTTTTATCCATTTTCATTTGTTCATTCAATCCAATTCGAACGCTTCCCGCCAATTGTCGGTTTCAGTCCATTCCGGTTGGTCATTCTTATCAAGTATCCGGTTTCCGATCACCAGGTAGTCCATTTCAGTACGCATAAAGCAGCGGTAGGCATCCTCCGGTGAACACACTATGGGCTCGCCACGTACATTAAATGATGTGTTGATCAACACCGGGCAGCCGGTTTTTTCATGAAAGGCTTTAATGAGGGCATGGTATCGAGGGTTTGTATCGGCGTGGACGGATTGAACCCGGGCGCTGTAGTCCACGTGTGTGATCGCAGGCAGTGTTGATCTTGCCTCATTGATCTGCTCCAGCCCTTTCTGGCCGGTTATGTCCGTATGCCTGAGGTGATCTGAAACCGGCATCACCAGCAGCATGTAGGGGCTATCAGGACAACCACTGAAATATTCTGCGGCGTGTTCAGCCATAACGGAGGGGGCGAATGGACGGAAAGACTCCCGGTACTTGATCTTCAGGTTCATGATGCGTTGCATTTCAGTGTTGCGGGGATCACCGAGTATAGATCTTGCACCGAGTGCCCGCGGACCGTATTCCATTCTTCCCTGGAACCAGCCAATTACATTTCCACTCGCGATCAGGTCGGCGACCATTGCAACCAAATCGCTATCAGGAATGTGTCGGCTTACTGCGTTGAATGTATCCAGCTGTCGCGTGATTTCATCATCACCAAAGGAGGGCCCTAACAGCGACCCTTGCATTCTGTCCCGCGAACCACCCAGGGGCGGGCGCGAATGAGACATGCTGTGCCAATATGCCAATGCGGCACCGACAGCACCGCCTGCGTCTCCCGCGGCGGGCTGTATCCAGATATTGTCGAATGGTCCTTCACGATGGATTAAACCGTTGGCCACGCAGTTCAGCGCGACACCACCGGAAAGACAGATGTTCTTAAGTCCGGTCTCTTTGTGCAGGGTATTGGCAAGACGCAGTACCACGTCTTCGGTTACTTTTTGTACCGATGCCGCCAGATCCATCTCTCTCTGTGAGATCGCGGATTCCGGTTCACGCCGTTCACCCTTGAACAACTCAGCAAAAGCGGGGCTGGTCATACGCAGCCCGGTACAGTAATCAAAGTACCTGAGGTTAAGTCTGAAGGTGCCATCGGGTCTGATATCCATCAATTCCTTCCGGATCAGGTCTTCGTAGCGCGCTTCACCATAGGGGGCCAGGCCCATCAGCTTGTATTCACCGGAATTGACTTTGAAACCGCAGAAATAGGTGAACGCACTGTAAAGCAGGCCAATGGAATGCGGAAAATCCAGTTCCCACAGGGGTTCCAGCTCAGAATCCTTCCCCTGCCAGGCGGTGGTGGTGGCCCATTCGCCGACACCGTCCATACACAGCACGGCCGCCTCGCCGAACGGGCTTGGAAAAAAGGCGGATGCGGCATGTGACAGGTGATGTTGGGAAAACTTCAGGGGTGGTATCGTGCCACCGGTAATCAGGCCGATTTCCTTTCGCAGGATCTTCTTGAGATAGAGCTTCTCTTTTAGCCAGGTCGGCATGGCTTTTACAAAGGACGGGAACCCGCGGGGTGCAAAGGCCAGGTAGGTTTCGAGTAATCGTTCGAAGGTCAACAGTGGTTTTTCATAAAAAACGACTGCGTCGACATCCGCGGGTGTTGTGCCGCTGTAGTCCAGGCAAAATTCAATTGCATTTCGCGGAAAGGTCGCATCATGCTTTATCCGCGTGAATCGCTCCTCCTGGGCAGCACAGACAATCTTGCCGTTATCGATCAGAGCGG
>CBDTVF010000356.1:0-3720 GCA_965363775.1 uncultured Gammaproteobacteria bacterium | reverse complement strand
GATCGACACCACCAACCGTATCGTTCAGCCAGGAGAACTGAAAGTCACTCAGACCCGCTTCCCTGCTGGCACCCACGATGTGCAATCGGAACTGTCAAACGCACTGGCTCTGGAATCACCCGCATGGAATCTTGATTTCTCGCTTGATGAACTGGAAGAAGCGTTGGAAATGAGCGAGGCAGAATCAAAAGCCGCGCAAAACCTGAACACCGCACCGCCCGAGATCATCTACCGGGATCATCCCGCACTCCTGATCTCCCTGGATGGAAGCCCGGTACTGCGGGAAATTGAGAACAGCCCATATGAGGCCGTCATCAACACCCCTTACCCCCTGATCTTTGATGGCAAACACTATTATCTCAACGCCGCCAAGGATGTCTGGTATCGCGCCGGGAAGGCGACCGGGCCGTATCAGTTTGAGGCCAGTCCACCGGTGGATATTGCAGCCATGGTAAGCCCCGACGACGTGGATACAGACATTGAGCAACCCACTGAAAGCATCACGGCGGCGAACGCTCCGGAAGTTGTTGTAACAACCCAACCGGCAGAGTTAATCGTGACCGAAGGCCCCGCTGCCTTCGTGCCCCTGGTTGACGACCTGCTGGTATTGCAAAACTCCGATGATGATGTGTTCATGCATGTCGGCTCACAGAATTTTTATATCGTGCTTGCGGGTCGCTGGTACCACTCAAGTTCACTCAACGGCCCGTGGTCTTACGAGCCGGCGGATGATTTGCCGGAAGCATTTGCCAACATCCCGAAGGATTCAAACCAGGCTGACTCACGTGTTTATGTAGCAGGCACGCCGGAGGCAGAAGACGCGGTACTGGATGCCCAGGTTCCACAAACCGCTGCTGTGCAGAGAGGCGAGGCGGATATTGCAGTTGAGTATGATGGTGAACCCATTTACCAACCGGTGGATGGCACCGACCTGGTTTATATCGAAAATACCGGCTCCACAGTGCTTTTAGCCAATGGTTTGTATTACCTGGTTGAGAACGGTGTCTGGTATGTATCTTCTTCAGCCAACGGACCATGGCAGGTGTCAGATCACCGACCGGAGCGGGTCAGTTCGATTTTACCCACTTCACCGGTGCACAACGTCAAGTATGTCCAGGTATATGACAGCACACCGAACGTGGTCTATGTCGGGTACACGCCGGGTTATACCGGCAGTTATGTCTACTACAACACCGTTTTCTACGGTACCGGCTGGCATTACCGGCCATGGGTTTCACCCTATTACTACTATCCCCGCCTCGCTACCTGGGGCTTTCATGTCGGCTACAACTCCTGGAGTGGCTGGAATTTCGGCCTGGGCTGGGGCTGGGGACCTTTCAACATGTCCTATTACTCCGGTGGTTACTGGCATCGCAATCATTACTGGCACCATCGTCACTATGGTCGCTGGGGACCACGGGGATACCGGCACCGGCCTGCGCACTATGGCAACAGGGGTAACCGCTATGCCCATAACGGGGGCGGACGTGGCGGTTCCGGACGAAATGACTATGGACGTCATGACAACGGCCGGAACAACGATGGCAACCGCCGTCCTGACTCCAGAGAACGAAACGATAATCTATACCGCGACAATTCTCAGCGCGCCAAAGTCGCTGATACCCGTGATAACCAACCACGACCAGCTGACAGGCAGAGTAAAAGTACCCGGCAAGCAAACTACGCCGGCGCGAATGGCATGCGGCAAAAGAACTACAACGGTCTGAAAAAAGGCGAAAGTAACCGGGCAGGCCCGGTGAAATCCTCTGATCTGCGCATGAAGGCCAACGTGCGGGATGTAAACGCCAGGGCAAGTCGTGGAATGCTGCTCGCCGATAACAGTGGTAAGGTCTATCGCCCTACGGAGCGGAGATCGGACTGGAACAAGAGTACCAGCCGGAGCAAAGGCCCGGCCAAAAGCACTGGCAACCGGACCACCCGACCAACGCGTACCGGAAAACAAAACCCCAGTCAGAATAGCAATCGAAGCAGCAAAAGGGCCAGTGGCAAGAGTGGTTCAAAGCAAACAACACAACCTGTGAACCGGACTTCACCAAAACAACCAAGTGTCAGGGCTTCCAGCGGTCAAACCAGGCAACGATCCACTACGACAACCACTGGTAATAACGCAAGGCAGAGATCGTCGACGGTGAACAAAGCACCCGTCCGACAGACACAGCCAGTAAAAAGCGGGAAAAGTACGAGGCAGCGAACACAGCCAGTGTCAGGTGGCAGAAGCACCAGCCAACGGTCAGCGGCCAACGTTACTGTTGCTCCTCCCAGGCAAAACAGTCCCCGGGCGAGTTCTCCATCGAAAAGTGCAGCAAAAAGTGGGCGCAATAAAACGGCACCAGCCCGAAGCGCCCCACAAAAACGCACGCAGAAATCCAGTAACAGCCGGAGCAGGTCCAAAAGCAACAGTGCGAAACGAGCCAACAACAAGGGTTCCAGGAATTAGCCACACTACAGGCAAACTGAAGCTGTCATGTGGCATATTTTGAGGGTAGTATCAAAACTGGAAACATAAGCGCACACAGTTAACGCTCCCTCTTTTTGATGCTTGATTAATGACGAAATTTATGTGTTTGTTAAGTAAGGAAGTACCGGGCCAATGAAGCTCGAAGACATCCTGGAACTGGACCAAAATGATCCGCTTGCTTACAACCGCGAGCAATTTGTGCTGCCTGATGGTGTGATCTACCTGGACGGCAATTCATTGGGCGCGTTACCCATTGCCGCCAGGGAAATGGCTGCTGAAATTATTGAGAAGCAGTGGGGACAGGACCTGATCAGGAGTTGGAACATCCATCATTGGATCGACCTGCCGATAAATGTTGGCGAGAAGATTGCCCCATTGCTCGGTGCAGCACCGGGTCAAATGATTTGCTGCGATTCCATTTCAGTTAACCTCTTCAAGTTGCTTGCAACCGCGTTGAATATGCAAACAGACCGGCATGTCGTGTTGTCGCAACAGGAAAACTTTCCCGCTGATTTGTATATCGCCGAGGGCCTGGGCGAATTGTGCGGACCTCAAACCTGCATTTTGAAACTGGTTGAAGATGGCGAAATTGAAGCTGCGCTGGACGAAACAGTCGCCGTGTTAATGCTGACCCACGTCAATTACAGGTCGGGCAGAATACATGATATACAAGGCCTGACCCGGCTGGCCCATGACAAGGGCATTCTGGTCATTTGGGATCTTGCCCACAGTGCCGGTGCTGTCCCGCTGGAACTGGACCAATGGGAGGTCGATTTCGCAGTAGGCTGCGGTTATAAATATCTCAATGGTGGTCCAGGCGCGCCGGCTTTTATCTACACGGCCACACATCATCAGGACAGCATCCAGCAACCACTAAGCGGTTGGATGGGGCACAAGACACCGTTTTCGTTTGACCCGAAGTACCAGGCTGCACCAGGCATGCGACAGTTCCTGTGCGGAACACCGCCGGTTTTGTCGATGGGTGTGCTGGATGCAGCACTCAGTATTTTTGAAGACGTGGATATGTATTCACTACGCAAGAAGTCCATGAAACTGGGCGAATTATTTCTCCAGCTAGTCATAGTTGACGACAGCCTGGATGAACTGACCCTTGCGTCCCCCACGGAAAGTGATGAAAGAGGTAGCCAGCTTGCCTTCGCCCACCCCCAGGCGTTCGCGATCTGCCAGGCATTAATTGAACGTGGCGTCATCGCCGACTTTCGCGCACCGGATGTATTGCG
>CBDTVF010000355.1:0-3730 GCA_965363775.1 uncultured Gammaproteobacteria bacterium | reverse complement strand
TGATAAGCATGGGTGCCCTCGCGGATGCCCGCGTCATCGTGGGGCACTTTGCGCCTTTTTCGTCTGACCTGGAGGAAACATCCGTGAGTGTTGCACTCAACGGCGAAGTTGCATTGGAAAATGTCAAGTTCAAGACTTTTACCGACTACATTACCCTCCCTGCTGGTGAGTACAAGGTGGACATCATTCCCACCGGAATGACCGAGCCTGTTCTCAGCGAAACATACACGCTCGCAGACAACGCGGACTACACTGTTTTTGCATCGGGCGATGGTGTCAATCAACCACTGGCGCTATTTGCGCTGGGTGATGACAACACGGCGCCCGCCACTGGCAACGTCAAGGTACGGGTCTTTCATGCTGCGCCATTCGCCAACACACTGGAAGGCACAGAAGTTTCAATCCGCACCGCAGGCGGTGACCTGGTCGCTGGCCTCACAGGCGTTCAGTTTGGTCAAGGCAGTGACTTCCTGGAATTGCCGGAAGGCATCTATGACCTGAAGGTTGCTTCCAACGACGGCTTGACCAATTATATTGATCCCCTGCCTGTGGAACTGACCAGTGGAACCATCGTAACCCTGTTTGCCGTCGGTAATGGAAGCCTTCAGCCCGCGGGAATCATTGCGACACCAGTTGGAGAGTTGCAACTGCGTACACCGGTAGACCACAGCACAAACGGTGCCTTTCAACTGGCCGACGATATGGGTATGGCCCTTGCTGGACAAGGTGCGGTGATTATTCCACTGCCTGGCCAGAATCGCATGGTGGGTACCTGGTATGCTTATGGCGCGGACAGTCTTCCTGTTTGGTACACTTTTGATAGCTGCCTGGATGACTCCATGGGTTGTTCCACCCCCGGTGCTTTCGACGGCATGTCGGCGTTGACCACGTTATACGCAAGCTCAGGTGAAACCATGATGGATCCGCAAACCACAACAGCTGTTGGAACCATTCAGTTCGACGTGGTGGACTGCGGTCTGATTCTGGCCGAGGTTATCGTCGGTGAGAACATGCCAACGGACTACGAACTGCAGCGTATGACACCTTCATCTTCCTGCTCTCCCTAAGGCTTCAATAGCCGCATATTGAACGGGGGGCCTCGGCCCTCCGTTTTTTTTTGGTTCGTAATTGCCAACGGTTTTGTTAAAGAGTGGCGGGCTTGATCACTATCGGCTTGAGAGGGTAATTAAGGTGCCCGGCCATGATGCTCCAGGAAATCTTCACCACCATGACCACGTTGAAAGGCTCTATACAAGGTTGGAATCATAAACAAGGTCAATAAGCTGGCAACGCCTAAACCTGCAACGATGGATGACGCCACCGGACCCCAGACCAGGGATTTCCCACCCAGACCCACGGCCAGTGAAAACAGACCGGCGATGGTCGTCGTCGTTGTCATCAGGACAGGGATTACACGTCGTCTTGCGGCGTAGATGGTAGCGTGCAATGGGCGCATGCCGGCGCGAATACGCGCATTAGCCGCATCAATCAATACGATGGCGCTGTTAACCGCGATACCGGTTAGCGCGATGACACCATAAAGTGTGTACAGACTTAACGGGTTGCCCGTCAGCAACAAACCAAAAATTACACCCGTAAAGGCCATGGGAATAGTCGCCAAAATCAGCATCGGTTGAAAATAGCTTCTGAACTGGGTGGCGATGATCAGGTAGATCAAACCCAGGCCGAGCAGGAACAAACCCAGCATCGCGTCCAGGCTTTCCTGGATGTCATCCAGTTCACCGGATTGATCAATATCGGTATTGGGGAACTGGCCACTGATCTTGTTCCATTCCTCCCGAACGCTATTGTTGGCACTGACCGTATCGTTCAGTTCCACATCAAGGTCCGATTCCACCGTGATGGCACGCCGGTAGTTATGATGATTGATGACGCCACGCCCCTGGCTGATACGTGTCTCTGCAAGCGCGCCAAAGGTAGTTGAGCCACCACCAGGCAAGGCAATCGGATCATCCAGGACTGAGCTGATATCCTGCCGTCCACGGTTGAGACCACGGACCCTCAGTTCTACCTTCTCTCCCCGGTCGCGCATAAAGGCAACGACTTCGCCATCAAGATGCAAGCGCAACAGTCGCGCCACGTGACCGGGTGTCAGTCCCGCATTACGAATGGCCTTGTAATCAAGATCAAGTACCAGTTCCTGTCTTCCCGGCACGTCATTATCGACAACGTCCTTGGTTCCCGGAATATTCTTCACCAGATTGATCATTGCGTTGGTGGCGTTGCGCAGTTCGATAAAATTGTCGGAGCGGACTTTAACGCTGACCGGTTTGGCCGTCGGTGGTCCTTGCGTCATTTCCTGAAACGAAACCAGGCCATTGACGGGCAGGCTCGATAGCGGTTTCCGCATTGAGTCGATGATATCACTTACACTTCGCGAGTCACCTGTTGCAGGAGCCAAAGAAACTTGAACCTGCCCATATTGATCACCGTGTAAACGTTCTGCATCGGTAAACTTAATACCCGCATTGACAGTTACAGCCCTGATTTCTTCGGGCTTGAGGTGTTTAAGCACCTCCTGCTCTACCAATACTGTCTGACGCAGGGTTTCTTCCAAAGGCGCTTCGGATGGCATATCCAAATTGACATAAAACAAACGCATGGAATCTGCCATAAAGAAATTCATCTGGATCATGCCCATGCCGACTGCACTCAGTGCCAACAGGAATGCCAGGGTTCCAGCGGTCAGGAATCGGATGGGCCTGCGCATCACGTAGCACAGCATCTTGGTATATTTCAGGCGGATCAAGTGGGTCCAACGGGTTCGCCGGTCACGATTGGCCGCAGTGGATGCATTCTGACCACCAGACTTGCCTTTTCCACCCATCGAAATAACATGAGACGGCAGAATCCAGAACGCCTCAATAAGGCTGACCGCAAGACCAACGGTCACAACAAAGGGAATGACAAACATAAACTTGCCCACGATCCCGGGCAATAACATCAACGGCAAAAACGCCGCCATCGTGGTTGATACTGCGGATGTAACCGGCTTACCAACTTCCTGCAAAGCTTCAATGGCCGCGTCCAGGGCATTCATGCCACGTTGCAACCGGTAATATATGGACTCAACCACGACCACGGCATCATCCACCAGCATACCGAGCACGATCACAATCCCCAGCAACACCGATACATTCAGGGTGTTTCCGGTGAAATTCAGCACCCACAAAGTACCCGAAATTGAAAATATGATGCCCATGGTCACCATGGCCGCGATACGCAGACCCAGGAATAACCAGCACACAACCAGTACAAGACCCAATCCCAACGCAGCATTGGTCTGCATGATAGAGATGGCCGACCGGGTTTGAGATGTTTGATCATCCGCCAGTACCAGGTTGATACCCGAACCCTGAACCTGAATGTTTTTTTGCTCGATGTAATCACTGACACGTTCGACCAGGTCGATGGTGTTGCTATAGGGGATTTTGATCACGGAAAGCGCTACCGCTGCTTTGCCGCCAAACGAGACCATCTGAGTGGCCTCTTCCCGGCCACGTTTGATCTCTGCAACCTCATTGAGTGCGATCTTGGTATTTGGTTTGGATAAAGGCGCCAGTTGATAAGAGGCTAATTTTTCGGGGTTGGTGGTGGTTCCCTCTACACGCACCAGCCATTCATTACCGGTCACCCGGGTTTTACCCGCCGAGGGATCGGCGAATCCCTGTCTCAGACTATCTGCAATATCGGTGGCAACCAAGCCTCT
>CBDTVF010000354.1:0-3738 GCA_965363775.1 uncultured Gammaproteobacteria bacterium | reverse complement strand
GATAGATAATCAAGCTTATACAAGCAACCAAAATAATTGCGACCGACGCTACGAAGCTTGGCCAATCTATTTTTTGTTTTTTCACAAGCCTCGCCTTAATTCCTGTTGGTCGGGGTCAAGCATCTCACAGAGCCATGCATCGTTGGGTTTCATTGCGCCAATATTATCACCCAATTCCATGACCAGCGGGTTCTGCCGTTTAAACACGGGCCAGGGTGGGCGGCTTTCAACATTCGGGTTGCCACTGCGGGCGAATTGGACCCAGTAATCCATGACGGCATCGGTCAGGTTTGCGTCGATATTGTCGCCCGGCAGCCAGTCATCTTGCGTATCAAAAACATACGGGATTTCAGTACCATGATAGGCGCCCAGCTTATCACCACCAGGCCCTGGCCGCTGCCGGCTGAAATAGTACACCCAGCCCTGTCCCCCCAGTTCCGATACCCTGGCCGCCAGGTACCTTGAAGGACATAGCATGTTGTCCGCGGTCTGAATGTGGTCGATGGCCCGCCTGACATTCGTCAACTGGCTGACTTCTGCCATTATGGCTGAAGCCTGTTTCGGTGCTTTTTGCTTAATAGTTTTTTCAAGATCAGCCTGGCTGGCATTTTTATCGATATACATGTACCACTCATCGGCATTGGTGCCGATAAGGACATCCAGTTGTTTATCATCCCCTCGACGCAGGGATTCGAGAGGGCTCAGCTTCATCGTCAAATTGTCGATAACGGCGTTGAAGTAATGATCTGGCATTACAGTCATGGACGCAGTCAACAGATCTCCAGCTGGAATGCTGCGCAGTAATTCGGTGGTCAGCGTGCTTTCAAACCCCAGGCTGTTTATGAACTGCTGTCCTGTTGCCTGATCATCTGCCAACATACGTCGTGCGCCAAGGTCGGATGCCGAACTCTGCAATATTATCCGGCTGATATCAGAACCTGCGGCCAGTTCCATTGTCACCAGGTCGGAAATATTCCCGGCACCGGCGGACTCACCTACCAGGGTTATATTATTCGGATCACCACCGAATGCACCAATGTTGTCCTCCACCCATTGAACTGCCCGGGCAATATCAAGTATCCCAAAATTTGTCAGGGGTTTGTTCTCACCATTATCCAGTGAAGGGTGTGAGAAAAAGCCGAAGATTCCGAGGCGATAGGCGATGCTCACGACAATCACCCCTTTCTTTGCCAGATTTCCACCCACGTAGTTCGGTTCGTAGGACCAGCCACCCCGGTTACTGCCGCCGTGCACCCAAATCATGACCGGCAGGCCGGCATCAGACGCAGGTAATGGTGCCCACACATTCAAATACAGACAATCCTCGCTGACACCAATAGGCTGAGCAGCTACTTCCGGCCCAGAGCCAAAAGCTTCCGCAACAGCTGCATACCAGTCGGTCATATACGTTGTTTGCATACATGCAGGAGCGAACCCCGCGGCATCCTGTGGGCCGTTGCGGGGTTGATTTGCCACCGGGGCACGCCATCTTAGGTCGGCTACCGGTGGTGCAGCAAAAGGGATGCCTTTAAAAGCAGCAATACTTTTGCCGGCGTCATTCCAGCTACCATGTAACTCTTCACTGTTGGTGAAGACAACAGGGGTTTCCTCCACAGGTATTGCGCAGCTACTGGAAACCAGGAGCATGACAGTAGTCAGAAGCAGGACCGAAATCTGCGCTAACAGACGTATTGTATCGCTGCCGATGCGATCAATCGCTGGTGTCAAAAACAAGCTTGTTCTCCAATAATGTCATCAAAATCTGAGTGTCTCAGTCTGTACCTCGGACTCCTGATGGCATGTGCTTATCGTTAGTGTCGTAAGTATCAGAATGCTGGTTATTTTTCGGCTAAGGGTAAAAGACATAGGCGCTTCTTTGTGTTGTTAGTGGTTGAAAATTATCAATTCTTTGAGCCGGAAAAATCCGACTTGCCTAATATACCCTCTCTACAGAATTGATGGCTACTACCGTTTTAACTCTTTACCGCACTTCCCCACCACCACCACACCCACCGAACCCAATTTGCAGCTATTATTAAAACACCAACAACAATCAGGCATCCGCCAACATTGGGAGGATACTATTTTGAATACCCAGGATATCTTGAAATTCGGTGTAGTATTTGTCGGCCTGGTACTGATTATTTCAGCGATCAATAATCTACGTAACGGATGGACCTTTGGTTTAACCGGCAAGGGAAAATTCTACCGAGAGGACGAACCGGGCCATTTTCTGCTGCTTTTCGTCAGTAGAATTTTTCTGGGTTGTTTGTGTCTAGTGCTGGCATACTTTGTTCCGACCTAGTTTTATTCGAGAACTCCAGTTTGGCAATGGATGATGCATGAAAAACAATCTACAAAAGCCTGGTAAAAGAAAATCAGCCGACGGGCTTTTCAGTTGCCTGCTTCCGGTCTTGTTGGCGGTGTTGATGACCTCCTGCGCAACCGCTCCGACCGCCGATAGGGTTGATAACTACTGGGATGGTTACACCACTGTCGCAGTATCCCCCAATGGAAAAATAGTCGCCGCGGCCAATCGCCTGATCGTGGTGTTATTCGATATTGAACAACAGAGACAGGTGGGGTGGTTCTGGGCCAAGGATCAAAAAGGGAAAAGCTTCAAACTACCGCGTACAGGGCTTGGTGACACGCTTGAGTTCATCGATGAGTACCATATAGTGACTACAGGTATGGGTGGCATGGTCACTGTCTGGGATATTCGGGACGGGCAAAAAAAGCAACATATCTACCCACCGGATAAAGGTATGTATGCGATCAGTCTTGCCTGGTCACCAGCATCATCTCAATTGGCCCTCGGGACCTGGGATGGAACCATTGTCACTTACAAATTCGATGAAAATGAGTTCAGTGAACCTGAGTTTTTGTTATCCCATGTCGGCCGGGTGAATGACCTGGTGTTCAGTGTTGATGGCAAATACATGGCCTCTGCCGGAGACGATAAGAGTGTTGTTATCTGGGATATGGAAACCCGAAAACAGATAGGCAGACACGATAGCCAGTTCCAGGTGTCGGACTTGGAGGTTGTTAGCTCCAAACGTTCTTTGATCATTGCGGGCGACGATGTGACTATCTGGAAATTCCTCACCGAGGAAGAAGCGCTGGCTTTGAAAGAGGACAAGAATGTCTCCCAGTGGGTTGGAACCGGTGCCCTCTACGCCCTGCAGGCCGGACTATTGTTTACCGGCCTGGCAGGTGGTATTTCCATTCATGATCCTGCGAACTGTGGCAGATTCACCTCTGTTTCACCCGATGGGAAATTCATGGTCGATGTAAAACCCGGTCCCATGTCCAACAAAGTGACGGTGCTGGATGTTGAGCAGAATGAGATTCTGCATGAAGTAGATGTGTCCAATGCGATCTGTGACCTCGAGTTTACCGAAGATGGGAAGCGCCTGGTGCTGGTGGGAGATGGCGGTGTGTTTCTGGTTGATACCGAGACCTGGAGTGTTTTGGAGATGGATTTAATTGTGGATTCTTTCAGTCGCGCGCCAGCGGTCATACTGTCCGAACAGGGGCATATGGGTCTGGACGTAACCGGCTACAGGCCGTAGGGTGGGTAACTTGTTACCCACGAGCTTGGGCACAATGTATCGGGTAAATCGTGCGAAACTGAAACAATCGCGCCGCACATCCGTGTGCTCTATCGCGACATACCGTTCATCCTGAACATAACCCACCCTACGGTTGGTTTTGATTCGTGCGTAACGAATTACGCAC
>CBDTVF010000353.1:0-3750 GCA_965363775.1 uncultured Gammaproteobacteria bacterium | reverse complement strand
ACCCAACCCCCTTGCTCACAACAGGCTCGTGCCAATCTGACACTTGGTTCTCACAATGAACATTGGGATCTGGTAACAGAAAGCATCTGCTGACTCTCAGATACTGACTGGGGATGTCACCGGTTTGCACAGGACAGAGAGGGTGACCATATACCTTTCAGGACCGTGAGCGACATGGACGTCGCGCCCGAGCCCACATGGACGTGTTTATGGCGAGTCCTGAACGGTATATGGTCGCTTTCTCTGGCCCCCCCGGTCAAAGTGACAACCCAACAACCCAAGTGTTACGCCGCTGCTTTCTTAATTAAATTCCAGGTGTTACGACCAACTGGGATACCCTTTTGCTGGTTTTCCTGCCTTCTTAACCAGGACTGTTGACCAGGATAAAAAACCTCTCCCCCATCATCCATGGCCGTGGTATCCAGCAGTGATCCGGTCACCTCCCTAATGACTCTTGCCCTGCTGTCTTCATCGGTTAATTGCTGCAGATCTAAGGCGATAAACAGTTGGGAGAGGCCGTATTCAGGTTCGTTCTTACCGATTTCGTTGGTCGTTTGCCCTCCCGACAAAATCGAGACAAGCAGATCAATGAGTATGGCGAGGCCCGACCCCTTCCAATATCCCATGGGCAAAGCCAACTCCGATTCCAAAATGGCAGCCGGGTCATCAGTTAGCTGGAGATCCGCATCAAAACCACCCGTAAATGGCAGTTTGTCACCGCTCTGCTCAAGTACTTCCATTTTGCCGTAGGAGAATTGCGACATGGCCATATCAAGCAGAATGGGATAGGGCTCTTTGGGTATGGAAATGATGAAGGGATTGTTACCCACCTTCGTTTCCCTGCCACCCCACGGCGGCATATTGGGCTTGGTATTGGTCATGCAAATACCAACGCACCCGGCCCTCGCCGCCTGCAGACCATAGGTACCACCGCGCATCCAGTGATTGGTATTGCGGAGTGATACGGTGCCCATTCCAGATTTCCTGGCCAGTTGAATAGCCCTGTCCATACAAGCCCAGGCATTCAGGTTGCCGGGCCCTAGGTTTCCATCCCAGGTCTCAAAATTGTTCAACGAGTGGATCATCGAGGGCTCATTGCCCGCTTTGACAATCCCCTCTTCCACCATTTGAAGAAAAAGGGGAAAGCGATTCAAACCGTGAGAGTAGACACCATCAAGACTGGTCTCGGTAAATAAGCTGGCACAAAGGTTGGCCCGGTCACTACTGAAGCCGTGTTTTAACAGGGCCGCTTCCAGGACCGGTTCAATTTCTGAATAATCGAGGCGTATGGTCTTGTCCATCCTCGCAGTTTAAGCAATTCGGTGGCGCTCGCCAATGGCAAAAAACCGGTCACCAAACAGAGAATGGGTAAAACCACATAGCCTGCGGTTATGCTTGCTTACTTAATAACTATTTGTTCGAATGCATACACACCATTACGATTTAGTGAATATTTCAGGGGATTGAAGATGAGAACAAGCATTCTCGGCAAGCTGACAGCGTTGAGCCTGGCAGTCCTGTTATCTTCCTGCAGCAACACACCCGTCGTCTATGACATGTTGATCCTGGATGGAACCATTGTTGATGGCTCCGGTTCGCCGGCTTATGAGAGTGATATCGCGGTCGTCGATGGTGAAATTGTCAAAATTGGCGAACTCAATGGGAGCAGGGCCAGCCATGTCATCGATGCAAGTGGTCTGACTGTTACCCCGGGTTTTATCGATCTCCATACCCATGCTGACCGCAACATCAGGGACAACCCGGGTGTTGAAAACTATCTCCACCAGGGTGTTACCACGATCCTGGCCGGCAATTGCGGTAGTTCACCCGTTGATCTCAACGAGTACTTTAAATCTGTGACCGAAACCGGAATCGCCGTGAACCTCGGAATGTTGGTCGGTCACAACAAGGTGCGCGACGCGGTGATGGGCAATGACAACCGAGCACCTACATCTCAGGAACAGGCCCGGATGGAAACCCTTGTCAAAACCGCAATGGATGATGGTGCCTTCGGACTGTCAACCGGTCTGATTTACCTGCCGGGAACCTATTCAGAAACAGCTGAAGTCGTTGCACTTGCCCGTGTTGTTGCAGCTGAGGGTGGGATTTATGCGAGTCACGTTCGAAATGAATTTGAACTGCTCATCGAGGCGATTGAAGAAGCGATAACCATCGGTCGCGAGGCTGATTTACCCGTACAGGTTTCTCACCTCAAAGTCGCTGACAATACCATGTGGGGTGACAGCACCGAAATCCTGAGAATGTTTGAGGCTGCAAGAGCAGAGGGACTGGATATCGCTGTTGACCAGTATCCCTACACAGCGGGCAGCACCGGGCTGGCCAACGTATTGCCCACGTGGGCGCGGGCGGGCAGCCGGGAAGATGTCCAGGCCCGTCTGGATGATCCTGAAACACGCGTCAGGATCAAGACGGACACCATCAGAAAACTCAATGGCGCCAGGGCCGCTGGAGATTTATCACGTATCAGGATCGCTTCTTTTAAGGGCCATCCGGAGTACTCGGGTAAAACCATGGCCGAGGTGACCCGGATGAATGGCTATGAGCCCACCATTGAGAATGGTGCTGAAGTAGCCATGGAAATACTCTATGACGGCGAGGGTTCCGCGATCTATTTCATGATGATTGAAGAGGATGTGAGAAACATCATGCAGGACCCCTTTACGAGTATCGCCTCTGACAGTTCCGCGATACCGTTTGGAAAGAATGTCCCTCACTTACGCAACTACGGTACCTATCCCAGGGTATTGGCCAGATATGTGCGGGACGAAAATATTTTGAGCCTCGAGGAGGCCGTTCACAAGATGACCGCGTTACCCGCAAGCCGTATCAATCTTGCAACGAGGGGCACACTGGCGGAAGGCATGGTGGCCGATATCAGTATTTTTGATTTTGACACGGTGAGCGATAATGATGACTGGGCGAATCCACATCAATACGCTACAGGTTTCTCTTATGTGATTGTCGGTGGTATAGCGGTGATCGAGGAGGGTGTCAGAACAGCGGCGTTTCCGGGAAAAGCACTTAAGAACGTGGGTAACAAGTTACCCACCCTACGAAGAACCAGTAATGAATAATCCGAAACCGGTTTTCATCGCCGATACCTGCATCGGTGGACTATCAGTGGTCAAATCGATGTGGGATTCCGGACACGCGCGCAGTGCCTTGTTCATGGCGGATTACGAGGTCAATCCCCTTGGTGTAAAAAGCGAGAGCGCCATCGCAGACACCGTTAACAAATGGTTCAGCCTGGCAAAAGAACATTCGGATACCATGATCATTGCGTGTAACACGCTATCTATTCGCTATCACCAATTGCCTGCATCAAGAGTCGCGACTTCCGGCCTAAAACAGGTTGTATCCATGGTTGACTGTTTTGAGGCGATGATTAAAATCGAAGCCGATCAACTCGCTAACAGGAAGGTACTGATTATCGGAACGGAATTCACGGCGAGTCAATCCCTGTATCCGGACATGCTGGACACAGCCCTGCCCGGCCTCCAGGTGAACACCGTTGCCGCCACGGAACTGGAACGTAAGATTGCGCGCTTTGAGCCCTGGGATAGCGAGGGAAACTCTGTGTTTACCAGTGAACTTCGGCACGCGGTTGAGAGCACGGATATTGCGGTACTTGCCTGTACCTGCTTCCCGATGGCTAAAGCCGAGTTGGAGTCCCAGTTTCCGGGGGTGGTTTTTATTGATCCGGGCGCTTATTGCTCAGGTCTGCTGGAA
>CBDTVF010000352.1:0-3765 GCA_965363775.1 uncultured Gammaproteobacteria bacterium | reverse complement strand
CTGGATGTTGAAATGCCGCGTATGGATGGTTACCAGGTCGCGGAATATGTACGTGCCGATGCCAGGCTGCGTCACATTCCCATTATCATGGTCACTTCACGCGCTGGCACGAAACACCGCGCCCGGGGCACCAAGGCCGGCGCCAACGCCTATCTTTCGAAACCCTACAAGGAATCAGAATTGATCAAGGAAGTCGAAAGATTACTGGCGGGCAGAGAGGACAGATAATATGGCCAGTAAAGAAATCCGCTGTATCGTTGCGCCACTGACTTATGGTCATGTGCTGGTCCCGAATATCGTGGTGGCTGAATTAATGGATTACACAATGCCCGAACCACTCAGAAGGGCGCCGGACTGGATACTGGGTGAACTCGTCTGGAACGGCTGGCAGGTACCTGTCATCAGTCTCGAACATTTGGTCAGTGACAGCAGTGCCAATACTGTTACCGCGAAAGCACGCATCCTGATCATCAAAACCCTCGGTGAATCCATCCAGGTCAACTATATCGGCCTGATTATTCAGGGTTTACCCAAACTCAAAAAGATTACCGCTGACAACCTGCTTGGGAAACTGTCCGATGAATTGCCCGACGGTGTATTCAGTGAAGTCAGCATTGATGATCTGGAGGCCATGATTCCCGAACTCGGTAGCCTGACACGTTTGGTTGAGGAAGCGGCATACGGCAACTAGGGCCGTTTGTCTTTCCATTTGCGAGCCTGATCGGAGTCCTTACAAATCACCAGCGATCGCCTGCAAAACTGCAATCACCGCAGGACCGGCCGTTTCTGTCCGCAGTATCCTGGGTCCCAGCGATACCGCCTTAACACCGCTCAAACTCACTTCCTCAATTTCCGCGGCAGTCAAACCTCCCTCCGGGCCGACGAGAATGGAGACGGCCCTGGCTGTCATTGAAATTGAAGACAGTTTGTTATCCGCTGAGGGATCGAGTACCAGCCGTGGCGACTCATCCACAACATCCAACCACTGAGCCAGGGTCAGCGGTTTCTTCACTTCGGGTATGACAGCACGGCCACTTTGTTCGCATGCCGAAACCACCACACCCTGCCAGTGAGCCAATCGTTTGGCCATTCTGTCTTCCTTCAACCGGACTCCAACCCGGCTGCTTAAGACCGGCTGGATACACACAACACCCAGTTCCGTGGCTTTTTGCAGGGAATGGTCCATGCGCTCGCCCCGGGAAACAGCCTGAACCAGTGTAATTTTCAGAACCGATTCATTACCGGCAACCTGGCTGTCAATAAGCCTGACAAGTACAGATTGCCGTTGAATTTCGCAGATCTCCCCCGAGTAATCCCTGCCGTCACCATTAAACAAAATAATCGGGGCACCTTTTGACAGTCTCAGTACGCGAGTCAGGTAATGGCTCGACGGACCCGTCAATTCGATACTATTTACCGAATCCAAAGATTGGGAGGTATAAACCCGTGATTGTCGTACTGTCATTTTTTCATTATCTCTAAAACTGCACAGGAGTCTGTCGGATAGAGTCTGGTATCATGAATCATCATGATTGAACCCACAATGAAAGAGTTACTTGCCACCGCGCTACTGGCTGCCAAATCCGCACGCGAGTTGATCCTGTCATATTACAACGGCGATTTTGATATCGAGATCAAGGCTGACCAAACACCTGTGACAGTGGCCGATCGAGGTGCCGAAAGAATCATTCGCGAGACGATCAGCAGTGCATATCCTGAACATGGCATTTTTGGTGAGGAATATGGCGCAGCAAGCAAGGATACCGAGTACCTGTGGCTGGTCGATCCCATCGATGGCACCAAGAGTTTTGTGAAACGTTACGGCATGTTCTCAACCCAGATAGCGCTAATGCACAAAGGTGAGTTAATTCTTGGAGTTTCCTGTGCACCTGCGATGAATGAACTGGTCTGGGCGACCCGTGGCGGTGGTGCATTTGATGTGGACGGACGATTACATATCAGCGATGTTGGCGACATCAGCAAAGCCAGTATCTCAACCGGTAATATCCAGAGCCTGGCTGCCGGTAAAAACTGGACAGCAATGGGTCGAATACTCGCAAATGCCAACCGTACCCGCGGCTATGGCGATTATTATCATTATCACCGCCTGGCAGCCGGTCAACTGGACGCGGTCATTGAATCTGACGTCAATATTCTCGACATCGCCGCGCTATATGTCATCGTCACCGAGGCCGGAGGTGTATTCACCGATCTCGAAGGACAGGCACCGGGTCTGGACACACGTTCAGTATTGGCCGCAACCCCACGTCTTCATACGGTGTTGTCAGCCGAATTGCAGCGGGCCTGATTCCCATGGTAAAACTTCCCAAAATTCGTGCTCGACGCGAACAGGAGCCGGGTAAATCATTCAAGATTGAACAGCTTGATCTTGAATTCAGTAACGGCGAAAAACGTACCTATGAACGGCTTTGTACGCACGGCCTGGGTGCGGTCATCGTTGTGGCCATGCTTGATGATGAAACCGTCTTGCTGGTCAAGGAATACGCCGCCGGTTTACATCACTATGAGCTGGGCCTGGTCAAAGGCAGGCTTGATGCCGGTGAGACCATACTCGAAGGTGCTCAAAGAGAGCTCAAGGAAGAGGCCGGGTATGGCGCAAACAACCTGGTTAAACTGACTGCATTAAGCCTTGCACCGGGTTATATGACCCACGTTACCCACGTGGTACTGGCACGTGATCTCTATGCTGAAAAACTGCAAGGTGACGAGCCCGAAGAACTGGAAATCGTACCCTGGCCTATCACTGATCTGCACGCACTGGTACAACGGCCGGACTGTACCGAAGGTCGCAGTATCGCTGCCCTGTATATTGCGCGTGACCACCTGCTACAGGAAAACAGACATGCTTGACAACAATCCGAATGAAACACTTGAACAACTGGTGGATATCAGCCGCCGTGCAGGTCTTGCCATACTTGAATGGTATGACGGTGATATGGGTATCACCCAAAAAGCCGATGACTCACCGTTAACCAAAGCCGACCTCGCCAGCCATGAACTGATCGACGCAGAACTTACACGGCTATGGCCTGAAATCCCGGTTTTATCAGAAGAATCTGCTGATATCCCATGGGAAACCCGTCAAAAATGGCAGCAGTACTGGCTGGTAGACCCGCTAGACGGCACCAAGGAATTTATTAACCGCAATGGGGAGTTTACCGTCAATATCGCGCTGATCCGCAATCACCACGCTGTCATGGGAGTTGTACATGTGCCGGTGACCAACGTCAGCTACTTTGGAAGCCGGGAAACAGGGGCGTGGCGCAAGGATGACGATGCGGATGCCATTGCCATCGAGGTCAGGCAGCCTGCGGCGGAACCAGCCGTTATTGTTGGCAGCCGTTCACACGCCAACCCCGAGCTCGAAGACCAGCTCAATGAATTGGGACCGTTTGAACTCACCAGCATGGGCAGTTCCTTAAAATTCTGTCGCGTGGCAGAAGGTTTGGCAGATTTTTATCCCCGCCTGGGTCCAACCTGTGAGTGGGATACAGCTGCTGCACAGGCTGTGGTCGAAGCTGCAGGTGGTCAGATCGTCAAAACAGACGGTTCACGACTGGAATATAACAGCAAGGAAGTCTATTTGAATCCGCATTTCTTTGTCTTTGGCGACACGGATAAAGAGTGGCTCGCACCATTCCAGGGTGTGAACTGATAAGCGGTAAGTCACATGCAGAGACTGGATCCGGGGGGCGCTGGGGCGGGTGCTTCCTTCCGGGACACGCTGCAAGTACGTCCATGTAA
>CBDTVF010000351.1:0-3785 GCA_965363775.1 uncultured Gammaproteobacteria bacterium | reverse complement strand
ATTGCATTCGAAGTACTTTAAGGAACGGAAAAACAAATTCCATGAAACTAAGTAGCGACAAAATTCTGACCACACATGTAGGCAGCCTACCCCGCAGCAAGGCTGTTACCGACGTTGTATTTGCCCACGAGAACAATGAAGAGCTTGATAAGGACAAGGCCGCGGCTGTTATCCGACGGGCCGTAAGGCAGGTCGTAGCCAGGCAATCCGAGGTCGGAGTGGATGTGGTCAGTGACGGGGAAATGAGCAAAATTTCCTATGCTACCTATATCAAGGATCGCATCACCGGTTTTGATGGAGACAGCCCCCGGCAACCACCGCAAGACCTCGAAGACTTCCCTGGCTTTATGAAAAAACTGGCAGGTTCCGGAGGCACGCCGAATTATAAAAAACCCTGCTGCGTGGGCGATATCAAGACCAAGGACATGGGACCTGTAACGGAGGACATCAGTAACCTGACACAGGCCATGGAACTGACACCCGTGACCGAGGGATTTATGAACGCGGCATCCCCCGGAGTGATTGCACTGTTTCAACCCAACCATCACTACCCTGACCACGAAAGCTATCTCGAAGCCCTGGCAAATGCCATGCAGGCAGAATACGAAGCCATCACGGATGCAGGTCTGATACTCCAGCTGGATTCACCCGACCTTGGCCTCGGCAGGCACATGATGTTCAAGGACAAAACCGACAAGGAATACCAGGCACTCGCCGATCAGCATGTTGAAGCCCTGAATTACGCAACACGCAATATCGCCGCTGAAAAAATGCGTCTGCATGTTTGTTGGGGTAACTATGAGGGTCCACACCACTGCGACGCCCCCATGTCCATGGTATTACCCATTGCCTTGAAAGCCCGGCCACAAGCCCTGTTGTTTGAAACCTCCAATCCACGCCACGCGCATGAGTGGACAGTGTTTCGTGATACCGAAATTCCACAGGACAAAGTCCTGATTCCCGGGGTACTGGATTCAACCACCAATTTCGTTGAACACCCCGAGTTGGTGGCTGAACGTCTGTGCCGTTTTGCCGATATCGTCGGCAGGGAGCGTGTGATGGCCGGAACCGATTGTGGCTTTTCCACCTTTGCCGGCTTTGGCTCGGTGGATGAAGACATCGTTTACGCCAAGCTGGGCGCAATGGTCGCCGGCGCCGAGTTGGCCAGCCAGCGGTTGTGGCCCTGAGTAGAGGAAGCAGAATTACAGCTAAAACCAACGATGAACGCATTCAGCAACAATAAGATCATGGCCGGCCTGCTAGACGGAGCTTATCTAGAGGTGATCCCCACTCCATCGATCATGGATCAACTGGTACACATTCGACGGCATCACCGGGTCGGGATCAGTTGCTCCCCCGCGCATGGCGTGGAACCTACGCTGGAATTGGCGGAAAAGCTCAGGGCGCTGCCCGAGAAACACCAACTGAAAGTGATCCCACACATTGCCGCCCGAATGATTCGGAACAAGGTCCACCTGAAGGAAATCCTGGGAAGACTGGATGAAATCCAGGTTGAAACTGTCTTTATTCCTGGCGGAGACAGGCATGAACCCGTTGGCGAGTACAGTGATTCGTTGCAGGTACTGCAGGACATGGCAGACATTGACCACAACATTAAAGACATCGGAATTGCCGCTTACCCTGAAAAGCATCCGCTGATCAGTGATAAAGACCTGATGTGGTATCTGCAGGAAAAACAGCAGTATGCCACCTATCTGGTCACGCAGATGTGTTTTAACCCGATGACTATCGTGGACTGGCTCAATAGCATCCGCACTGCGGGTATCACCCTGCCCACCCGTATCGGCCTGCCGGGTGTTGCCAATTTTAGCCGCCTGATGTCACTATCCATGCAGATCGGTGTCGGACAATCCCTGCAGCAACTGAAGAAACAGAAAGGTCTACTGAGGAAACTTGTCAGTGCGAAGCCCTATCAACCGGATGATTTGCTGGAAGAATTGCAGCCGTTTCTGGAGAATCAGGAATTAATTATTTCCGGTTTCCACCTGTTCAGTTTTAACGACGTTAAACGTACCGAGAACTGGCGCGCGGAGACTTTCAAAAAATTCAATATGTGAAAGGTAAAATATCATGACCGACACCATCATTAGCTCAGCCTCAAAGGAAGTCGTTATCGGCTTTGATCGCCCTTTTGCCATCATCGGCGAACGCATCAACCCCACCGGGCGCAGGTTACTGGCCAAGGAAATGAAGGCCGGAGACTTCAGCCGCGTGGAAGCAGACGCGCTTGCCCAGATGGCCGCCGGAGCGCATATCCTGGACGTCAACGCCGGCGTACCCATGGCGGACGAACCCGCCCTGCTGGCGCAGGCAGTGCGCCTGGTACAGTCGCTGACCGATGCTCCCCTTTCAATAGACTCCTCGATGGTTGATGCACTTGAGGCCGGCCTGGAAGCATACGAAGGCAAGGCTCTGCTCAATTCTGTCACCGGTGAGGAGGAACGTCTTGAACGGATACTTCCACTGGTTAAAAAGCATGGCGCTGCAGTGGTGGCCATCTGCAACGATGATTCTGGTATATCGATGGATATCAATGTGCGTTTCGAGGTAGCCAAAAAAATTATCAACCGGGCCGCTGATTATGGCATTCCCAGCGCCGACATCGTCGTCGATCCACTGTTGATGCCTATTGGTGCACAGGGGGACGCAGGCGTCCAGGTGTTTGAACTGATTAAGCGTTTGCGCACGGAACTCAAAGTGAATACCACCTGCGGTGCATCCAATGTCAGTTTCGGCTTGCCAAACCGGGTTGGACTGAATTGTGCATTCATCAGTATGGCAATCAGTGCCGGCTTGACCTCGGCAATCACCAATCCGATGGTGGCCGCTTTAATGCAGGCCGTACGCGGTGCCGATGTGATGATGAACCATGATCCACAGTGTACCAACTGGATAACTGCTTATCGTGAACCGGCAACTGAGGGTGGCCGCGGCACACGTAGACGCCGCCGTTCCGCTAAAACCTGACCATACGAAACGACCAGGCGCATAATGCAAACCGAAAACCCCGGCATGCCGGAAACCAGCTTCAAAACAGAGATTGAGGTTCAACCGGCCCCGGTTGGCTCGGTGATGGTGGTCGGTGGTGGCATTGCCGGCATGCAAACTTCCCTGGATCTGGCCGATGCCGGTTACAAGGTCCACCTGGTTGAAAAAAAATCCGCCATCGGCGGTCATATGGCGCAACTGGATAAGACCTTTCCGACCAATGACTGCTCCATGTGCACCATATCCCCTCGCCTGGTTGAAGTGGGCCGACATCTCAATATTGAGTTAAGCACCGACAGCGAGCTTGTGGAGCTTGCTGGTGAGGCTGGCAATTTCACCGCGACCATACGCACCAAACCCCGTTTCATTGATGTCGATACCTGTAACGGTTGCGGCAAATGTGCCGAAGTGTGCCCGGTTCCGTTTGATAATCCGTTTGATGTGGCCCTGGGTAAGGCGCACGCCGCTCATAAGCTATACCCACAGGCTACCCCCAACGCCTTCGCCATTGAGAAACGCGGTGTGGCACCCTGCCGTGATGCCTGCCCTGCAGGACAAAGAGCACAGGGTTACATCGCCCTGATTGCGGCTGGGCGAATTGATGAAGCCTATCGCTCCATCAAGGAGGACAACCCTTTCCCGGCCATTTGCGGTCGTATCTGCAATGCCCTGTGCGAGGATGCCTGTACGCGTGGTGAAGTGGATGAGGCCATCAATATCCGGGCCCTGAAACGATTCGTGACCGACACCATCCATGCCCGGCCCCGTCAACCGCA
>CBDTVF010000350.1:0-3785 GCA_965363775.1 uncultured Gammaproteobacteria bacterium | reverse complement strand
AATCGTGGGTAACAAGTTACCCACCCTACGTGGGTTGGACCAATACGCTAGTGCAACGGGTTATGCATCCAATTCTATTTTTAACACCGACCAGGCTTCAAGCTTGGCGGTGTAGCTTTTGGCGGCATAAGCAGGGCTGGTTGATGGCAGGGTGAGGTATTCATAATGCCCGGTCAGCGTGGGTGTTACTTTCTTTTTGAATAAGCCGGCGGCCTTTTGTCCGTTGAAGCAGATATGCGTGATTTGAGAGTGGTATTCGAAAAAACCGGTGAAGTCATTGGTCGTCATGCCATCTCTTGAAATAGCCGAATCCAGACTGCCGGGACGCTTGCACGCCTTGATCACATCCCACAGGGCAATATGCTGTGTCATGAGTTTTTGCAAGCGTGACTGGTAATCCAGCTCCGGTCCGGTAGCGAATAAATCACCCATGATTTTCCAGAAAGCATTGCGTGGGAAAGCGTAATACTGTGTCGCTTCAAGTGAAGTCACACCTGGCATTGACCCCAGGATCAACAGACGTGCGTCCGTACGGGCAACCGGTGCGAATCCCTGTGAAAGTTCCATATGCGAAAGGCTAACACAGAGTCAAAATATTTTTGTTGCAAGACGAAGGTGACTTTGGGGCTATTTCAAAAAGGGCCTTGAACGATTAAGCTGCGTACAAATCAACGTGGAATTCAGGTATGAGCGAAACCAACCCTTCAAAACGTGGTGTTCTCGTCCGCAATACTGTCGTGTTTCAACTCAAGTTGATGGCCGATGGCTTTCGTGACCTGCTATTGCTACCTGTTTCTCTCATAGCAACGATCATCGGCCTGCTCAGAGGCGGCGATGAACCGGAACGTGAATTTAACCAGGTGATTGAAGTCGGTCGTGAGTCTGAAGAGTGGATAAACCTGTTTGGCAATCACGAAGTATCGGACAACGCCAATGCTGTTGCATCAATGGATGCCCTTTTTGCAAAGGTGGAAGAATCATTGAAACAGCAATATCAATCGGGTGGAATCAGTGAACGGGTTCAGGCAGAGGTAGAAAATGTCCTGAGGATCGCCCAGGAAAAGGCCAGTCAAAAGCAGTCAGGTAAGTAAGCAACCCGAATAGGGAGAATGTACAGGAACCAAGGTTTGCCACGGGCACTGCCTGTGTTTGCCGGAATATGTTAATCCCAAATCTGTTAATAAGTTCCGGTTATATACTGACTGAGTTTTTCAACCTCCATTTGTTTCTCATCAAGCATTCGTTTTACCAGGTCACCTATAGACACGATACCGAGAAGTTTTTCGCCCTCAACCACGGGTAGGTGACGGCAGTGGCAGGTCGTCATGGTTTCCATACATTGCTGGATAGAGTCCCCCGGGTCGGCTGAAATCACCGGTTTTGTCATCACATCACCGACAGGCGTGTCCCTTGAGGATAGTGATTTCAGGGCGATTCTTTGAAGATAATCACGTTCGGTAAAAATTCCTGAAATGGTATCGCCGTCTTGTACCAATACCGCGCCGATATTGACCTCTGCCATCAAGCTGATAGCATCCATAACGGATTCGTTGATACCGACGGATAACACCATCGCACCTTTGGTTTCGAGTATTTCAGAGACTGAGGACATAATTCTAAGCCGATTTGGAACTGTTGTTTTAAGTCTAGTCCGTATTCCTGAATTTTCAACGTGCAATTATTTTTTATTTTTCAGGTTCGTCTTTTTCAGGTTCGTCCCTATTGTCGGAAACTACCGTGTATTCAGCATCGATTATCTGTCCGGGTTCGCGTGACATATCCACAGGGGTGCCAAAAACCACACCGCTTTTTCGAAGGCGCCGTTTTATCCAGGCAACACGCAGCCAGATAGCGATACCCACAACCAGGCCCACACAGGCAACAACCACCAGAGCGGCTATACCAATCATGAAAGAACCAACCAGGACAAACGCAGCAATGACAGCTGCAATTATCTTGGTCAAAGGATTCTGTGGTGGCGGGTTAATGTACAGTGGCATGGGGGCTCAGAATATCAGGTTAACCACGGTTAGCATAACGACAAGGAAGATGACCGTCATACCGCTACCTACACGCACAAAATCTGCCACCCGGTAGCCACCGGGGCCGATGATCAGGGCATTGACCTGGTGCGTGGGCAGGATGAAGGCATTGGATGTCGACAGGGCAACGATCAGCGCATACATGGTGGGGTTGGCGCCGGTCGTCAAGGCGATACTTATCGCGATGGGTACCAGGATCGTGGTGGCTCCCACATTCGACATGACAAGACTGAATATTGTTGCCAGAACAGCAATAACAATCTGCACGGCAATATCAGGCATACCGCCAAGCAGGACCATGGCCTGTTGGGCAATCCACGCTGCGGTACCGGTTAATTCCATGGCCAGACCAATGGGGATCAGACTGGCCACCAGGAACACGGTTTTCCAGCTGACGGAGTTATAGGCTTCATCAATGGTTAATACGTTGGTCAGGATCATGCCAAGGGCGCCGACCAGCAGAGCAATGGACAGCCTGAAGTCGGTGAATATGATCATGCCGATCGAAATGGCAAAAAACATCAGCGCCTGGCCAACTTTCTGAGGTCGTTGTTCTTCCTTTGGGATATCCGTTGCAACAATAAATGTTCGTTCCTTGTGTATTTCGGCCAGATCCCGCCAGGTGCTGTGACTGACCAGGCAGTCACCGGCCTCCAGGACCAGTTCCCGAATGTGCTCGTTGATGATGTTGCCACGTCGGTTGACGGCCAGTACGCTGATGCCATAACGCTTGCGTAAGCGGGCTTCACCGATAGTCTGCCCGATGATTTTGGAGCCAGGCGGAATGACGACCTCGGAAATACCGGCGCGGCTGGGATTAAACAAACCACCGAATGTTTTTACCCGGGGCTGCAGACGGCAATGGTAATCCAGTGCGAATCGTCCCACGACATCACGGGTACCCATAACACCCAATATTGTGCCCACCCAGATCATCTCATCGGAAGGTGGCGCCATGCGTGGTTCTTCGGTATTGCGGATAGCCAAAAGACAGGGGATACCTTCGAGCTTTTCGGCATCACCCACCTGCATGCCGACCAACGGGCTGTCCACCGTGACCAGCAGTTCGTAGACATCACCTTCAATACCATAGGAGTCTGCGAAATAGGTCTTGGTACGTGCGGGTGCCGCCGAGGATTCTATTTTGTTATCGGGCAATAACCACTTGCCAAAGATCAGAAAATACAGGATGCCGACTGTCAGCAACGCCAGTCCGACAGGGGCTACATCGAATAATTCAAATTGGCCAAGTGTCTCAGCGCCAGGTGGTAGAGAGGCATTGGACGCCGATATCAGGTCGTTTAACAGGATCAAGGGAGATGAACCAACCATCGTCATGGTGCCACCCATGATGGCGCAAAAACCCATTGGCATCAGCAGGCGTGAAAGCGGAATTTCTGTCCGTACCGAGATTCGCGATACTACGGGTAAAAACAATGCCGTGGCACCTACGTTTTGCATCAGGCTGGAAATGCCACCAACGGTGCCGGAAATTAACGGAATAATACGGTTGGGGGTCTTGCCGCCGATACGCAATATAAAAGCGGCAACGACTGTCATGACACCGGTTCTGTCCAAACCTGCCCCAAGTATCATGACTGCGATGATGGAGATCACCGCGTTAGAAGCAAAACCATTGAACAATTGATCTGACGGTACCAGCCCCAGCAAACCCAGCAGCACCATGACCGACAAGGCCACCACATCGACCCTGACGACTTCAAATACAAACAGGGCGATGGT
>CBDTVF010000349.1:0-3797 GCA_965363775.1 uncultured Gammaproteobacteria bacterium | reverse complement strand
AAAACAATCGGCCCTGTAACATCTTATCGGGAGAGAAACCGATTCCTGGCACAATGCTGGCAGGGTTAAATGCTGCCTGCTCGACTTCAGCATGATAATTTTCCGGATTACGGTTGAGTTCCAGCACGCCCACGTCGATGAGCGGATAATCGCTATGCGGCCAGACCTTGGACAGGTCGAAGGGGTGGAAACGGTAATTGGCCGCGTCTTTCTCCGGCATGATCTGCACTTTGAAGTCCCAGCGTGGGAAATCACCGCGTTCGATGGCCTCGTAAAGGTCACGCTGATGGCTTTCGCGGTCCTTGCCGACCATCGCTTCAGCCTCCGTGTTGCTCAGGTTTTTGATGCCCTGTTGGCTCTTAAAATGGAATTTGACCCAGAAGCGTTCGTTGTCCGCATTTATGAAGCTGAAAGTGTGGCTACCGAAACCGTGCATGTGGCGGTAGCTGCTCGGGATGCCCCGGTCGCTCATCACCACGGTGATCTGATGCAACGCCTCGGGTAACAAAGTCCAGAAATCCCAGTTACTTTGGGCGCTACGCATGTTGGTGCGAGGGTCACGTTTTACCGCATGGTTAAGATCAGGAAATTTAAGCGGATCACGCAGGAAGAAGACCGGCGTGTTGTTACCCACCATGTCCCAATTACCTTCTTCGGTGTAAAACTTGAGCGCGAAACCGCGAATATCCCGCTCGGCGTCCGCCGCGCCACGTTCGCCAGCGACGGTTGAGAAGCGGGCGAACACCTCCGTCTTCTTGCCCGCTTCAGAGAAGAGCCTGGCCTTTGAGTACCTGGAGATATCATCTGTCACAGTAAAAGTGCCATAGGCGCCAGAACCTTTAGCGTGCATGCGTCGCTCCGGGATTACCTCACGATCGAAATGGGCTAGTTTTTCTATAAACCAAAAATCCTGTAATAGCATGGGGCCACGCGGTCCGGCAGTCATTACATTTTGGTTATCGGCAACGGGGCAGCCGTTGGTGGTAGTTAATTTGGGTTTGTCACTCATTACTGTAACCTCCGTATTTGTTGGAGCTATTGATTGGGTGTCGACTTCTTGTAGCTGACGTTCCTAAGATAGATGAAAATTCACGATAGATAAAATCTTTTGTTTCAATCGTCATGATAGGCATTGTCTATTTGCTGGGTACGAGGAGAAGTTCCCCAGATGACAGTTATGTATAGAATGGAACAGAGGAAACTGCAGACTATTTTCCATGCCAGGAAGTTCTCGGACAGCAAACCTTAAAACCTGGCCAGTCATTGACCAAAAAACACTATAGCCCGCGCTCGCTTAATGGTTGCTTAAATCACTATCACCGTCATAGAAGCGTCCTACGAAGATTCTCGTGGCAAACTGTCTGACGTTCAGACAACTACAATTTAAATCCAGTCCAAAACAACCTTACCTGCCTCGCCACTTTCCATGGCATCGAAACCCTGCTGGAATTTATCAATCGGCAACCGGTGGGTGATGATGGGATTCAGGTCGAGTCCGCTTTCGATAAAAACCGACATTTTGTACCAGGTCTCGTACATCTCCCGTCCGTAAACACCACGGACGGTGATCATGTTGAAGATGATCTTTTCCCAGTCGATTGAGTAATCTTTGTCAGGGATACCCAGCACCGCGACCTTGCCACCGTGGCACAAGTTGTTGAGGATATCCTGGAAGGCAGAGGGCGCACCGGACATCTCCAGGGCCACGTCGAAGCCTTCTCCCATATCCAGGTCTCTCTGAACATCCGTCAATGATTCACGGGTAATGTTCACGGTTCGGGTAGCTCCCAGGGAAGAAGCAAGTCCGAGTCGGTAATCACTGATATCTGTTATGACAACATTACGGGCTCCGGCGAATTTGCAAACGGCTGCAGCCATACAACCGATGGGGCCGGCCCCGGTGATCAAAATATCTTCACCCAAGAGGTCAAATTGCAGGGCTGTGTGTACCGCATTTCCAAATGGATCGAAAATTGAAGCAATGTCCAGGTCGATTCCATCACGATGTTCCCAAACGTTGGACATGGGCAGTGAAATGTACTCGGCAAAGGCGCCGGGGCGGTTGACGCCAACTCCGGATGTGTGGGCACAAAGGTGGCGTCGGCCTGCCATGCAGTTGCGACAGCGGCCGCATACCACGTGGCCTTCACCGGATACAATCTGGCCAGGGTGGAAGTCATTTACATTTTCTCCTACTTCCACGATCTCACCAACAAACTCATGGCCAACCACCATCGGTACCGGGATGGTCTTGGCGGCCCATTCGTTCCATAGATAGATATGCAAGTCAGTACCACAGATTGCTGTGCGAAATACCCGGATTAGCACATCATTCAGGCCCACAATGGGTAGTGGTACATCCTCCATCCAGATTCCTTTGCGGGCTTCACGTTTGACTAGTGCTTTCATTTGTATGTCATTCCTTTGTGAGATCGTCAAGCCGATCAGATCCGGAGATTATACCGCTGAATGCCACGAAAGCTTTGTTCAGAACCATGAATCATATAGGGGGGAATGCTGGCAAGGCGCAAACCTTGGGTCAAGGACTACAAATGAACTATGCAGGAAGAAGTCCATTCAGCATCCCGGCTTGTTCAATCGCGGCACTGCCTGCATTCGGAAAAACCAGGCCCGATGAGCCAGGCTCAACCCACTCGCACAACGCCGCCTGCATATGCTCAGTAGATGTCAGGCCCTGAACATCAAGCTCACATATTCGGCGTTCATAACTGCCCATTCGCTGATATTGGCCAGGAAAACTGTGCATTTCACCACTTCGGCCATTGATGAACCGTGCTTTTCAAGTGTCGCCTTGATGTTTTCCAGGGTTTTTCGGGTTTCTGCAGTAATCCCGCCTTCAATACCTCACAGGATAAGATCTGCAATCACTGAGAAACCAGGGTCAAAAGCAGCTGTCATTTAATTGCTCTATACTGACTAGTGAAGTGTTTTTGCAAGAAAATCACATTTATAAGGATGTGACTGCCTGAAATTTCCTGGGAGAGCAGAAATGAATAAGAGCGTAAGCATTAAAACGTTGGGAGTCGGTTTGGTAGCCGCTTTGATAGTCGGAGCTTTTGGTGGCTATTTGGTTATGAGGGAACCGGGATACAAGTTTGGAACCTACCCAGTGAAACTTATTCCGGATAATAAAAGCGATGTTTTGCTGGTAGAAGTAGAGGACAGTAGCAAAAAATGCAATAGGGACAACCATCCTGGTTGCATGCTTTTTGAGGAGGATCACGTCGGGGTGGTCAAGTTCTATCTTGGCGGTTCCAAGTACAAGACAAAAAGCTGTAAAAACAGCAAAAAGGTCATTACCAAAATCGAGTTAACCACGATGGGGACCGGAGACAAGGGCGTTTTCAATGACGGGCTCGGCTGGGTCCAGCCGGACAAATGGCTCAAGGAAAATGCCTTTCCAAGTGTCGATCTCACAACCGGAATAGCCTATGAGGCAAAAAAATTGGATCAGGCAAGAAGTCTGGTATTGCTGTCGAATATGAACAACCACGATGCAAGCAAGGGCAGCAGGACTTTCTGGTACAGAGTAACTGTCTCCGCTTGCGATGGCGGTGAAGGACCTTGGGTTTCGGACCCGCGTGGCGACAACAAGGGTTCGCGCTTCTAACCTAATAGAATGCGCTACAAGGCATTTTTGAGCTACTGCCATGCGGACGAATCGTGGGCGTCCTGGCTGCACAAGTCACTGGAATCCTACCGGGTTCCAAAACGGCTGGTGGGGCAGCCGGGATCTCACGGCACCGTGCCTGCGCGACTTACGCCGATTTTTCGTG
>CBDTVF010000348.1:0-3813 GCA_965363775.1 uncultured Gammaproteobacteria bacterium | reverse complement strand
GATGGTCAGAGGAGTCCAGAAATTTGTGTAACATGGAAGTCAGCTCACCTTCATCGTCGCTGGCCATCGCTGCATCGATTTTTTCAATCAGTTGCTCGCGGCTATAGGTATAAGCCTGCCAGTCGTTCAATTGCACCAGTTTCTCAATCTGTTTGCCGATGGTCCAGCCCGCTTCACTCTCTTCGGGGACGACCATGTAGCGGCGCAGTGGCTTATCTGAGAACATGGCATGCAGAGCAGCTTCCGCAACCTCCTCAGGATCTTTATAGACACTACGGTCCCACTCTGAATCCATCCACTCACCGTATGCATCTGCGAATGGAGAACCTTTCTGGGCATAGTCATCATTCTTTTTGCGCATGCGCGCCTGTGCAGAGATTCCGATAGCAGAATTGTAATTGCCGGGTTCAATCACACTCACATGTACACCCAGGGGCTCAATTTCGGCCGCCAGCGAATCAGTGTAAGCCTCGATCGCATGTTTGCTCATGCTGTATTGACCGGAGTAGCGTCCCGCGAGCGTGCCTGAAATTGAACCGATGGTTGATATCCGGCCCTTTGACTCGATAAGCATTGGCCCAAATGCCTGGTTCATGCGATACACACCATTTACATTGACATCCATCAGCCATTTGAATTCTTCAAGGTCCACGTCCAGCAATGGTCCACCGATGAACACGCCGGCATTGTTAATCAACCCATGCAGTCCACGGCCACCTTTCTCTACGGTGGCAACTGCGGCATCGATTTGGTTCTGCTCGGTGACATCCAGCTTGATGGCCTGCACGTTTTCAATTGCGTTCAATGCATCCAGATCTTTTTGTTTGCGCGCACCTGCATAAACAAAGTAACCCTTGTCTGCGAATACTTCGGTAATCTTGCGACCAATACCGGTGCTGGCACCGGTGACCAGGACTGCTTTTTGCTCAGCATCTGCTGCTGACGATTGGGCGTTGGCGTCGATAGTGACAAATGTAAGTAACACGACCAGCAGGCCGCAGAAACGAATAATTGATGTCATGGGAGTCCTTTTATGTGCTTTTAATGAGTTTACGAACTGACAATATCAGAGCAGCCGGCCAAAAACCATGACGTCAGTTAGCCAGAACCAGAAATTACACTTAGAAGGAACTTCCATTTCGTTGGTTGCAGATCAGGCTTATACTTTGAATCCAGAAGTATCCCTTATCAATCAAGGTGACCAAAAATGAAACCAGTTTCACTCACCAAAGTAACTGATGAACTTGAGATGATGAGTGACGGTATCACGGTTTATATCAGTACAAAAACCGGTCACATGGTCGTCGTTACCGATGATTTGGAAAGCATGCTTGACGACGATGATCCTCCGGAATGGGCGCTTGACGTCATACTGGAGGTCAAGGAGGCATTGAATTCAGATGAGTTTATTCAATTGCCAGACGCCTGGGAAATTAACGATTACGACATCATGAAGGACTTTTGCTACGCAGTGCAGGACGAGGCATTGAGAAACGAGATGTTCGATCTCATCCGGGGGAGTGGTGCATTCCGTCGGTTCAAGGGTTTTGTCCACCATAAGGGAATCGAGAAAGACTGGTACGCATTTCGCGATAGTGCAATAAGACAGATAGCCAGGGAGTTTCTTGAAGCACGTAACATTCCCTTTATTGATGATTCTGCGGGTACCAAATGAGCGCAAGGCGGGAAATTGATAAGGCTATTGCCCATCTGATGGATTGGGCTGAAAGGCCCGAGTGGGTTGATGAAAAGATCAGGATTTATGATCGGAATATTGTTGACGCTGCTGACTATCTGGATATGGATGTCAATGAGATTTTTGAGATACTGGACGAGCACAGACTATTGCATATGCTTTATGGCTTTAGTTTTGAGGACCTGGCCACGTATCGATTTACATCTGACGGCAGAAACCTGATCGAGGATTTTCTCAAGCGCAGAGGCTGGCGCGAAGGAGTTCGTGGCAGGCGCTATTTACGGCAGTTGAGCGAGTCGGTTCTTTCCCTGTATGAGGTTCAATCAGTTGTTCCAGGCAGTTATTGTGATGTCGTGGACCTGGTCCGGGGCGGCGAACCGGTGCGTGTGTACGAAAAGTCCGGGACCAGCAATTTGGCCCGTTGGGACCGCATTGGCACAAGAGTATTGCCGGGTAGCGGGAAGCCTTTATTCTCGGGTGTCATCCTGCCCTATTCACGTGATTCCGGTGAGATGCTACTGAGTATTCTTCTTAATACGCGTGATAGTGCCAGGGCGGCTTTAAAAGAGCTTGAGGTGGCCGCCGAACTTACCGATGAAATGGACGCTGCCATTGAGGCTGATTTTTTGGAGCACTCCAACACGGCTTTCTCGCAGGTTTGGCTGAGTGATGTGGTCGGGCGGCTAAAGGCACCTCCACCGGAATTGGTCAATCGCGACGGCGAGTCATATGTATTTGCTGAGACGAAATTCAAGTTTGACAGAAAACACCGGCAAAAAATTATTGCACTGCTGGATGAGACCGAAGACTGGGAGCGTCATGATGAAAGGGATCCCAATTGGGCCTGGCTGCCCGAGGGCAAGACGGGCCCACAAACAATCTTCGGTTTTCTCGAAGCAAGGGACGATAATTTGACTTTGGCGACCAATTCAACCAGCCGTTATGAGACTGGTTCAGCAGTACTTGTAGAGTTGCTGGGTGACCTGATCGGCCTACCATTGACCAGCTTGCAAACACCCGAACAGGTGATCGAGGAGCGGCGTGGCCATGATTCATCACCGTCTTCCCTGGCTGGTCCTGACATTGATCCTCAGGAGTTAGCACAAATAGTGTCCGGTTATTTTGACCAGCACTATCGTGAAGCGCTTGACGATGAGATTCCGGCACTGGATGGCAAGACACCCCGTCAGTGTGTCAAAACCAGGAAAGGAAGGGAAAAAGTAATCGAATGGCTTAAGTACCTGGAAAACCAGGAATCCCATAAGGCTAATCGAGATGGCAGTGTCGCATATGATTTTAGCTGGATGTGGGATGAGCTGGGTCTTGATAAACCAAACGGGCGATAGCACAGAACGGCAAAACCCAGAGTCAAAGCTGGTGTTGGTTGATAAACTCAGTCATTTGTCAGTGACTAGCTGAGTTAGCGTCCCGGTAAAGTCGCCGGTGATAGCTTAAATGCTCCCGGTTAACGGCGTGTGTCTCCACCTCGGTCAGGCTGCCATTCAGCGCGCCCAATAATGTCCCGTCATCTTCAATACTGAATGCCCAGCCATCGAACAGGATATGGCAATTGGGACACAGGCATAGAATGTTGTCAGGTGTATCCGGGCCATTGTGTGGACGTCCAAGTGGTCGGATATATGCACCTTCTGCATATGCGCCGCCGGGTCGTTCAAGCAGGGTGGAACAAGCCTGGCATGTATATTGATGTGCTTTTTTCACCGCTTCAGCAGCGAATGTGTCTCTAACAATCCGCGTTGTATACGTTTCGACCCTGCCGGGCTCCTGGTTGCTGGAGGGTAAGGGAAGTTCACCTGCGGGTGTCGAGATGGGTTTGTCGTCTATTTTTCTCAGTGCAAAGCGGAAAATTTTAAAGCCCGATTTGCCCCGGTCTGCCCACCACCGCTCAACCAGGTAAAGACCGTCATAACGATAGGTGCGTTGCCGGGAGCCCAGGCCCCTGGTGACCCGCACCGGAAGACCCTTGTTGTAACTGACCACCAGCGCCAGGTTTCCCCGGTTCAGGCCCGCATCAGCAGCCTGGTATTTTGTATTTGGATCGTTGCCGGCCTGTCCGCCGTAGATGACGTAATCCCCGTAATCCTCATCGTCTTCAT
>CBDTVF010000347.1:0-3833 GCA_965363775.1 uncultured Gammaproteobacteria bacterium | reverse complement strand
ATACGTCCGCACTACAGTTACAGACGCTATGAGGATTTTGACGGCTTCCAGGAGACCGGTTTTCTACATCTGGATGTGCATTGGGAGTGGAAGAACGGATATGAGTTCCATACGGGTTACAATATCTTCAAGGACGGAATCAAAGAGTCTTTCGAAATAGTCGATGATGTCTGGGTTGAACCCGGTACGTACAATGAAAGTGAGGTCAGCTTATATTTCACCACCAATGAATCCGCGCCCCTGTCATTTGGTATGCACGCTACCATTGGTGGCAAATTCGGTGGCGATCGTGTCATCCTTTCGCCGCATATCAATTACCGCGTCGGTGATAAATTCAGCAGCAGCCTATCGGTTAGCTATAACGATTTTGATTTGCCTGTTGAAGGTGGCGATTTTTCGGTATCGCTTACGCGTCTGCGTCTTTCCTATTCGTTTACACCCAAAATTCTTTTGCAGGCCCTGATGCAGTATAACGATGAGCAGGAAACGCTTGCCACGAACCTGCGTTTTTCCTGGCTCAGGACAGCCAATACAGGTCTTTACCTTGTCTATAACGAGTTTGATGAACGCGGTATTGACGGCCTGCCGAAGGGTCGCGAAGTTATACTCAAATACAGTTATATGTTTGACGTTTTCAAGTAGGGGCTGATTGAGGCGCTGCCTCACCTTTGCCATATATTTTGTAGATCGACCGACACTTTGCCGGTTCAATATTGACCTTGCTGAGGTCTCCATTGATGTGCGGCAGTGCCAACAGGCGTTTGTCCATTACCCTATACCAGAGCCACGGCACATAAGCGATCAGGTAGGTGCCAAAATAACCGTTGGGAAGTTCGGGGATATCGGCAAAATTTCGCAGACTTTGGTAACGGCGTGAGGGGTTGGCGTGGTGGTCCGAGTGCCGCTCCAGGTGAAATAACACGATGTTGCTGAAAGTGTAATTCGCATTCCAGGAGTGATGCGGTTGGCAACGTTCATAGCGACCGTTATCCATTTTTTCACGTAGCAAACCGTAGTGCTCTATATAGTTGGCGCTGGTCAACTGATACCAGGCCCAGAAATTGTGGATGGCAAGGAACGGCAGCATGATCCAGCCAAAGGCAATGATGAGACTGCCTTGCAAGATCAGGCTGCCAAAATAAGATTGCAGGATATTATTGTGCACACTCCAGGTGGGTTTACCACGACGGCTGAGGCGCTCTGATTCGACCTGCCAGCCACGTCTGAAAGCACCGGGTATTTCACGCAAGGCAAACCTGTAGATTGACTCCCCCATACGCGCACTGGCCGGATCGTCGGGAGTTGCTACATATCGATGGTGCCCGTGGTTATGTTCTACACAAAAATGGCCATAGGCGGGAATCATTAAGGCAATTTTTGCCAGTAACTGTTCCCCGGCAGTCTTTTTGTGGCCAAGCTCATGGGCGGTGTTGATACCCAGACCGCTGTAGGCGCCGGCAGTGATAGCAAGAACCAGTATTGACCAGTTGCTTAGATCCTGGCTGACGGCAAACCAGGCCACTGCGATCAGGGTGACAAAGTGCAAGGGTACTGTCACCCAGGTGAGTCGGCGGTAGTAACGGTCTTCCTCCAGTTGCGGGACAATCTCTTCTGGTGGATTATTGATGTCGGGGCCAAAGACCCAGTCCAGCAAAGGGATTACCACATAGCTGATTAATAACGGTATGCCCAATAACCACTCCAGTCCTGTGCGAAAATACAGAAAGATTCCAAATAAAGGCACCACTGGCAGAAACACGGACAGGATCCACAGATAACGTTTCCGGTCGCGGTATTCAATGTGCCCCTTTTCAGGGTGATCAAGTGTGTAGGTTACGATAATCGATCTCCTCTACCAGTTGCCAGTGTTCTCCATGGATGCCCAGGGCTCTTTGGCGGGTAAGGAATCACCCGCTTGCAGCAACTCGATCGAAATACCATCCGGAGATCGCACAAAGGCCATATGACCATCCCTAGGTGGCCGGTTTATCGTCACACCGGCATCCATCAGGCGCTGACAGAGTGCATAGATATCGTCAACCGCATAGGCAAGGTGACCAAAATTGCGTCCGCCGGCATATTCTTCAGGGTCCCAGTTCCAGGTAAGTTCGACCTGGGCCGATTCATCACCCGGGGCGACCAGAAAAACCAATGTGAAACGACCGGCGGGCACCTCATGGCGCCTCAATTCAACCAAACCAAGTTTGTTGCAATAAAAATCCAGCGACTCTTCCAGATCAGCCACTCTTACCATGGTATGCAGGTATTTCATCAAATTCTCCTAAATGCAGATACTAAGTGTACCTGCCTTAACCGGATCAATCATCCTCAAGACAATCCGCGTAAGCTGTTGTCAACAAAGCACGACAAATAACATGCTTACGCGTAAAATGCGCTGCCTTACTTATCTGTGGTCAAACTATGCCTTTATTACGTCTCGACAACGCCTCTTTGCACTATGGAACACTGACCTTACTGGATGGCGTGGATTTCAGTGTTACCCGGGGCAACAAGATTGGCTTGCTGGGTCGCAACGGTGCGGGCAAGACCACGCTTCTGAAAGTGCTGGCGGGAGAAATCATACCGGAGTCCGGCGAGCGCTGGCTAAGACCCGGTACGCGTATCGCCTGGTTACAACAGGTTTTGCCCGAAGCAGATGAACAGACAGTTTACGACGTCGTGGCCTCGGGTCTGGCAGAAACTGGCCGTTTATTGGCTGAATACCATCACCTGGTTCAAGCCGAAGACCTCACCGACATGAATGCCTTGTCCCGGGTCCAGCAGCAACTGGAAGCACAGGACGGCTGGCGTTTGCAACAACGTGTGGAGACGACCATTTCTCAGCTGGATTTGCCAGCGGATTCCAAAATGTCTGAACTATCCGGTGGATGGCGACGTCGCGTGGCATTGGCCCAGGCACTGGTGAGTAAACCGGACATACTGTTACTCGACGAACCTACTAATCATCTTGATATCCCTGCCATCCGTTGGCTCGAGGAGCAGCTCAGAAATTTCAAGGGTGCCCTGATACTGATAACTCATGATCGGCGGTTCCTGCAAAATGTAGCCAACTGGATGGCCGTACTGGACAGGGGGCACCTGACCCTATGGCAGGGGAGCTACCAGGGATTCCTGCGTTTCCGGGAGCAACAACTGCACGCTGAAGAACGGGCGAATGAATTGTTCGATAAGAAACTGGCACAGGAAGAAGTTTGGATACGCCAGGGTATCAAGGCCAGGCGAACCCGCAACGAGGGTCGTGTACGAGCCTTGGAGGATCTGCGGGAACAACGCGGTCAACGCCGGGAACGCCTGGGCAGCGCGGGTTTTGTCGTGGAGGATGCCGCCAGGTCCGGCAAAATTGTTGCCGAGCTTGATCATGTCAGTCATCGATACGGTGACAACCAGGTGATAGATGACTTTTCGACCGTCATACGACGTGGTGACCGGATCGGACTTGTTGGCGCCAATGGTGCAGGTAAAACGACGCTGGTAAAAATAATGTTGGGTGAATTGCAGCCAACAGATGGAACGGTTTCGCTGGGGACCAAGCTGGAAGTTGCCTATTCGGATCAACTACGTGAGCAACTCGAGCCTGAAAAAAACCTGATCGACAATGTATGCGGCGGGCAGGAGTTTATTGAGATTGGCGGCAGGCGCCGGCATGCCATTTCTTACCTGGGTGAGTTTCTGTTTAGCCCGGACCGTGTACGAATGCCGGTGAAGGCACTATCAGGTGGTGAACAAAACAGGGCGGTACTGGCACGATTGTTCAGCAAGTCTGCCAATCTGTTGGTGCTGGATGAGCCCACCAATGATCTGGATATCGAAAC